>NZ_CVTK01000011.1:0-137383 GCF_900004785.1 Pseudomonas sp. 28 E 9
CGGCGTCCTGCCGGGTTACCCACGGATTCAAGCCTGCGTTCGGCCAGCGTGGTTTAACGGGGCGCCTGAGATCAAGATCAAAAGCCAGATCAAGGGCGACTCGCTTCGCATCGTGGTTAGTGTTGGCGGCTATAGCCTACGAAGTTGTGTAGATATTGGTTATCGGGGGCAAGCCCCCTCGCACGCTGACTGCGCCTCCCCGATTTTCGCTGATCCCTGCTCGGTCAAATGTGGGAGGGGGCTTGCCCCCGATGGCGGTCTCAGGGCAACACCGTCCAGATTGCAAATCCGGCATACCACAGCACCGCCGCACGCAGCAGTAATTCCCACAGTTGATCAAGACTGCTGATGCCTTCGGCGCCCACCACCGGTGGCGGTATTTCCGCAGCGGCCAGGCCGACTTTTTCCACCAGTTGTGCAGCGCTGATATCCCAGCTGAGCAATTCGTGGAGCATGACCCGGCTGACCCCGACAAAATTGCCCACCAGGGCAAAGCTCGCGGCCAGCAGGCGCACCGGCAGCCAGTCAAAGGCGTGGCGCATTTGCGTGGCGCGTTCGGCCACCAGGGGGTTCTGGCTGTGCTCACTGGCCAGCGCGAGCAGGCGATAGGCCAGAGCGGCCACCGGGCCCAGCAGGAAATACCAGAAAATCACCGCGAAAAAGCTCTGGTACGCCTGCCACAGCAAGTGGCCTTGAACCCGCTCGAGCAGTTGCTCGCCACTGTCGGCACCCAGCTTCAGGTCACGTTCGGCCACGTGCTCGGCGGCTTGCAGATCACCCCGCCGCCAGGCATCCCGAAACGGTCCCAGCGCGGCCAACAGATCGCCACGGCCCAGGCTGTAGATCACCACCAGCACATGCACCGGCAACGCCAACAAGCCATAGGCCACGGGCTCCAGCACCAGCAGCAACAAGCCCAGCAGCGCCGCGGGCAGCACCACCAGCGCCAGCAGGATCAGCCAGGGCCGCTTGCCCATGCGCGTGCTCGATTCAAGCCTGGCCAGCTCGCGCAGCCAGCCGCCGTCGCGTTGCAATCGCTGGCGCAAGGCCGAGAATTTCTCGATCCACACTGCCAGCACCAGCACCAGAAAACTCATAGTTTGTGTCCTCCATCCTGCAGCGCGCCACGAAAGCGCTTCCAATCAAAAGCCGGGCCCGGATCGGTTTTGCGGCCTGGGGCGATGTCGCTGTGACCGCAGATACGTTGGGGGGTGATCGCTGGATAAGCTGCGAGCAACTGACGCGTCAGCTCAATCAGCGCCTGGTACTGGGCATCGGTGAACGGCAGATCATCCGTGCCTTCCAACTCGATTCCCAACGAGAAGTCGTTGCAGGTGTCGCGCCCTTCAAAGCTGGAGACGCCCGCGTGCCAGGCTCGGTCCCGGCATGCCACAAACTGCGTCACTGTACCGTCACGCTCAATCAGAAAATGCGCAGAGACCCGTAGGTGGACTATCCCCTCAAAGTAGGCATGCTCCGTCACATCCAGGCGATTCTGGAAAAACTCATGCACCTTACCGGTGGCAAACTGCGCCGGGGGCAAGCTGATGTTATGTATCACCAACAACGATACCTCGCCTGCCGGGCGCTCGTTGAAGTTGGGCGAAGGGCAATGGCCAATGCCCTCGAACCAACCGCTGACGGGGTCCAACTGCATACAGGCTCCTTGACTGAGACAAAGTGTTACCAGTATGCCGCGTTCCGCCCTGCGGTTGCGATCACTTGCCGCGATTGAGTTGGCGCAGGTTGCCCATCACCGCCGCCAGCGCGCGGTCGAACAGCGGCCCCTCGTCCAGGCTGTGCAGGGTGCCGCGCTTGAAAGCCGCAGCCAATTGCCCGGGGGTTTGCTCCAGGACCTTGAGCCCCGTGCGGCTGACGAAAATATAACGATGGTTCGGCGCCATGATCGCCGTGAGCTTGCAGCGCAATACCGTGTCGTCGTCCTGGCGCAACTCCACCCAACCGCCGACCCGCAACGGGAGCACCTTGAGCAGGTCCGGGTCATCATGCGGCCAGTCCTCGCCGGCGTCCGACAGTGGGGTGCCGAGAACAAAGGGCTCGCGGACTTCAATCAGCCCGTCGTCGCCCCCGCCTTCGCATGTTTGAACATGTACGGTCTGCAAGCGTAAAAAAAACTCCCGCGTGCTGAAAGGATCGAACGCCGCACTGGCCAACCCGTCGCGCAACGACTTGAGCAACCCTGGCAATTGCGCCAGCAGATGCCGGCCTGCCTCGGTGTCTTCGTGCAGGCCGACGCTCCAGATCAACTCATCCATGGTGCGCAGCCCGGTCTGCCACTGCACCGAGTGTTCGCCGTGCTTGAGAGTGGCCAGCAACAATACCTGGCTCCAGGTTTGTTGCAGAAATTGCACCACGAACGGCGGCAGGACCTTGCCCAATAGCCGCCGGTTCAGCGCGTGCGCCACGCGCTGGCGAGCGACCTCGGTACGCAGGCGCCCTTCCTCGACGTCGCGGGTGTGCTGTTCGAGCAACTCACTGCGCCGCTGCTCTTGATCGATGAAGGTGCTGAATGGCGCCAGTAACTGCGAAAAAATCAGCGGATCTTCGGCAAATTCATTCAACAGGCGCTGGATGACCTGTTCGATACGCAGGTACAGGCTGTCGTTCTGATCGCCATCGTGCGGGCTGCACTCCATGGCGGCACTGGCGATTTGATTGAGCAAGCGGCGTGCCGGGTGCCCGGGGCAACTGAACAGGCTCTTGTCGAGCACGGCAACTTTCAGTATCGGGATCTGCAGGCGAGCGATCAGGGCCTTGAAGGCGTGGGGCACACTGCGATCATTGCGGATGAACTCGAAAAGCAGCGCGACGAGGTTGATCACATCCTCATCGGCCGCCTCCACCACCCGCGACTTGCCGCTCTTGACGCTGACCCGGGTCAGCAACTGTTCGAGCTGGTTGCGCAGGTCGAAATCGTCCTCGGCGCCAGGCTCCGGTACGTATTGCTGCAAATGCGACAGCAGGCGCAGCAAGTCTCGGCTGGCGATGGGTTGCGGTTGCGCACTGGCTTCAAGGGTTGGCACTACGCTGCCGCGCACCGCCACCAGCAAGGCTTGCAGGGCGGCAAAGGCTTGCTGGCCGCTTTCGTCACAAGGCGCTTCGGCGGCCGGCGGACGCGCCGGTTGCGGGAGCTCACCCGCCGCGCGGCCACCCGCACGACGGGACGGCACGCTCTGGAGTCCGGGCAGGACCCCGGTGGCAACCAGCAGTTGGTTGGCTTCGCCATACAGGTGGTCGGCATCGCTGAGCACGTATTTCTCGAAGAGCTTGAGCATGATCAGCTTGACCCGGATCTCCACCCCCAGGCTGCGGCCCGCCTGCAAGAAAAACTGGCAAAGCCGTGCAGGGCCCAGAGGGTTCTCATGATCGGTCATGGGCCTGCCCAACACTTCACTCAGGCGCGCGCTCAATTGCCCGAGCGCCACGCCGTCACGGTGGCGTACCCGACCGAGCATTGCCTCCAGTGCCACAGCCTTTTCCCGGTCATCGGCCCGGATAGCGCCGGCCACCTCATAGGACACCACAGGCATCGGGTGCAACGCACCGCTATCGGCCTGGCTCAGGTTGGCGAAGGCGGCATACAGTTGCTCCATGAACACGCGCTCGAAGTTCTTGCGCTTGAGGCGCAGGTCGCGCATGGCCTGAAAGAAAATATGCTGGTCAACCGTGCTGCGGGCCTTGTCGGCCATTTCAAACAGGGTGTCGTCGGCGTTATCGAACAGTTCCTGCAACCCCTGTTGCAACTGTTGCGCCGCTTTGTCACGCACCTGCAGCACCACCACCGGCAGACGTGCGAGCGGCGATGGCGTGGCCTGTGCCTGCTTGATAGGCACCACCTTCCCGTCATTGTGCATCCTGGCCTCCTGAAACGGCGGGTGTTGAGATGGGTAGGAACGGGGCCTGACCCGCTGGGCATTGCAAATACCCGATCACCATCAGGACGTCAAAGCTATGACGCCAATTGCAAGGCGCGAGATTATCGGCAAATCATGGACATTGCGCCAGTAAACTCTGCCCGGCGCGGTAAATGAGTGACGCGTCTGGGTTCCAGTTCACACAGCCCCTATAATCGCGGCACTTAGTCTGTGGAGCCTGTTATGCCGAACCTGCGTCTTGCCGACCTCGCCGCCGAAATCGAAGCCAACGTGCGCCGCGCACTCCTGGAAGACATCGGCAGTGGTGATATCACCGCACAGTTGATCCCGGCCGAACGGCTGGCCAAGGCCACGATCATTACCCGCGATGCGGCCGTGATTGCCGGGACCGCCTGGGTGGATACGGTCTTCCGCCAACTGGACCCCCGCGTCGCCGTGCATTGGCAGGTGGCCGACGGTGAGCGCGTCAGTCCCAACCAGCCGCTGTTTCACCTTGAAGGGCCGGCGCGCTCGCTGCTCACCGGTGAACGCAGTGCGCTGAATTTCCTGCAGATGCTGTCAGGTGTCGCCACCCGTGCCCGATACCTGGCGGATTTCGTCGCCAGCACCCAGGTCAAGCTGCTGGACACGCGCAAGACGTTGCCGGGCCTGCGTCTGGCGCAGAAGTACGCGGTGACCTGCGGCGGTTGCCACAATCATCGCATCGGGCTGTATGACGCCTTCCTGATCAAGGAAAACCATATCGCCGCGTGCGGGGGCATTGCCCAGGCCATCAGCGCGGCCCACAAAATCGCCCCCGGCAAGCCGGTGGAGATCGAAGTGGAAAGCCTGCAGGAGTTACGCGAAGCATTGGCGGCGGGTGCCGACATCATCATGCTCGATGAACTGAGCCTGGACGACATGCGCGAAGCCGTGCGGCTGAACGCGGGCAAGGCCCGGCTGGAAGCCAGCGGCGGGATCAATGAAAGCACGCTGCTGCCCATCGCCGAGACCGGCGTGGACTACATCTCCATTGGTGCGATGACCAAGGATGTGAAAGCTGTGGACTTGTCGATGCGGCTCAGTATCTAAAGAGCCTTGGCAGCAGGAGCGAGCTTGCTCGCGAAAAACTCAACGGCACCGCGTGCACTCGGATGTCACGCGTTATCGTTAACGTTTTTCGCGAGCAAGCTCGCTCCTACCGGCGGCGTTTAGACTACGAGATTATTCATCTCGCAGTACTCGTCCCATTCGACCCCCAGCACGTCGGCGGCCTCCTTGTGCAAGGCCAGGCGTGCGGCTTCGAACTCTTCCGGTGCGCAGGTGTACTTGAGGGTCAGTTCCCAAGGCTGGAGATTCTGGCTCTCCGCCTCGTCCTCGAATGCCCACTGAATCTGATCACGCTGGTCGTCAGCGCTCAGGTCCTTGATCTCGTCTTTGAGCTGCGGCGTTGCCTCGAGGTATTTGTCGAGGGCTGCTTGGTGCCGAACTTCCTGGGTCATCTCAGTCGTGGTCATGTCGTTCTCTTAGATCGAGGAATGGGGATGCATCTGGGTCATCAAGGTTGCGCAGATACGAAAGAGCGGGCGCGAATGCCGGCTCGTCTGGCCTTCAGAACCATTCTGGGATCATCTGAAAACTGTGCCTTTGAAACAGGCCTTTTGAAACAGGCCTTTTGAAACAGGCCCTTGAAACAGTGCTGCCTTGGTGCCCGAGACAGGAATCGAACCTGCGACCTTCGCGTTACGAGTGCGCTGCTCTACCGGCTGAGCTACACGGGCGGTGGGCTAAAGCTAGCACCGCATCGGGCATGCGGCAACCGGCTCGCTCACCACCCGCCAGCCGTCATGCGCCGTTGGCGCCACAACCCTTGGCGACGTATTGCGCCTCGGCCGTGGTTGCACAGGTCCAGCCGCTGGTGGCGCTGCGTGTCAAGGTGATGGTCTTGCCCAGTACGGGCGCAGGCGCATCAACGATTTCACAGCTGATGGAGCCGCTGCCCGTAGCGACATCTCCTGTCACATCGACCTTGCAATTGGCGGTGGGGCTCTTGCCGCCAATCAACGGCAGCGTGGGCACGGTGCCCTGGTTAATCACATCTTCGTAGCCGGCCTTCAACGCGCTGATTTCGGCCAACCCCGCGGTGAACTTGGCCTTGGCCTGGTGCTTGGTGTACATGGGCAAGCCAATCGTGGCCAAAATGCCGATGATTGCCACGACGATCAACAACTCGATCAAGGTAAAGCCTTTCTGATGCATCACTCTCACTCTCCAGAATAGAACCATGACAAGGCGCATCCTGCGCCCCGTATTGTGCAGCGGCGCCAGTGTACTCATCCCTGCGCGGCCAATCGCATACCAGAAGCACAATCTGACATTTTATCGGCCAACGCCAGCCTGCCTGTATCCGCCCGCTGGCTAAGCTGTAAATTCTTAATCTGCATGTGCGAACGCGACATGAACGACACCTCGACGATCTACGCCTGGCAGGGCATCAACCGCAACGGCCGCAGGGTGTGCGGGAAAATTTCGGGGCATGACCCCGCTTGGGTCAAGGCACGACTGCGCCAGCAGGGAATCTGCCCCGAACATGTGCGCAAGCGATCGTCAGGCCTGCCACGCCTGGCGGCGCCGATACTGCCGGCTGACATCGCCCTTTTCACCCGCCATCTGGCGACGCTGTTGAAGGCCGGTATCCCGCTGTTACAAGCCTTCGACATTATCGGCGACGGCGTCGAAAACCGCACACTGCGCGAGTTGGTCAAGGGTATGAAGCAACACGTCGCCGCCGGTAACAGCCTGACCGGCACGTTGCGCCAGTACCCCCGTTATTTCGATGACCTGTACTGCCACCTGATTGCCGCCGGCGAACAGGCCGGAGCCCTGGAAACGCTGCTGGAGCGCGTGGCCATTCATCTGGAAAAAAGCCAGCGGCTCAAGACCAGAATCAAGAAAGCCATGACTTACCCGCTTGCCGTGCTGGTGGTGGCCGGCCTCGTCAGCGCCGTGCTGTTGATACAGGTGGTGCCGCAGTTCCAGCACCTGTTTGCCGGAGTCGACAGCCAATTGCCCGGTTTCACCCTGGGGGTCATCGCCCTCTCCGACTTTCTGCAACAGGCCTGGTGGATACTGGCGCTGGGCCTGGGCACGCTCATCGGCGGGCTGCGCCACGCCTACCGCAGTTCTGCGCGGTTTCGCTACCGGCTGGAGGCGGGTTTGTTGAAAGTCCCCCTGGCAGGCAAACTGTTGAACAAAGCAGCCGTCGCCCGCTACGCCCGCACGCTTGCAACCACCTTTGCGGCAGGTGTTCCCCTGGTGCAGGCGCTCGGCTCAGTGGCCGGCGCCGTCGGCAATGGCCCTTTCAAACAGGCAATCGAACATATGCGTCACGATGTATCCACAGGCATGCAGTTGAATCAGTCCATGGCCGCCAGCGGCCTGTTTCCAGGCATGGCGATCCAGATGACGGCCATTGGCGAAGAGTCCGGCACCCTGGACCACATGCTGGAAAGGGTCGCAAACCATTACGAGGCGGACGTAGAGAGCCTCGTCGATAACCTCACCCGCTTGATGGAACCACTGATCATGGTGGTACTGGGGAGCATCGTCGGCGCATTGGTGATTGCAATGTACCTGCCGGTGTTTCAACTGGGTTCGGCATTTTGAGCGCGTTATCGGGCGAGCAGCCCTGGGCGTTTGTCGCCATGGCGCTGGTGCTGGGGCTGATCGTTGGCAGTTTTCTCAATGTGCTGGTGTGGCGCCTGCCCAAGATGATCGAGCGCGAATGGCGCGCCCAGGCCCGTGAGATCCTCGGCCTGCCCGACGCGCCGGCGGGGCCGGTCTATAACCTGATGCGCCCGAATTCCTGCTGTCCACACTGCGACCAGCCGATTCGGCCCTGGGAGAATATCCCCCTGCTCAGCTACCTGATGCTCAAGGGCCGTTGCAGCCACTGCCGTGCATCCATCAGCGCGCGCTATCCGCTCACCGAACTGGCCTGTGCGCTGATCTCCGCCACCGTAGCCTGGCACTTCGGTTTTGGCTGGCAGGCGGGCGCGGTGATGCTGCTGAGTTGGGGGTTGCTGGGCATGAGCCTGATCGATGTGGATCACCAACTGCTGCCGGATGCCCTGGTGCTGCCACTGCTATGGCTGGGGCTTATCCTTAACAGTCTGGGCCTGTTCGCAACATTGCCCGATGCGTTATGGGGCGCGGTGCTGGGCTACATGAGCCTGTGGAGCGTGTTCTGGCTGTTCAAGATGGTGACCGGCAAGGATGGAATGGGCTATGGCGACTTCAAGCTATTGGCGCTGTTCGGTGCCTGGGGCGGCTGGCAGATACTGCCGATGACGCTGCTGATGGCGTCACTGCTCGGCGTGTTTGCCGGGTTGCTGGCGATGCGCTGGCGCAAGACGCACGTATCGGCCCCCATGCCATTTGGACCCTGCCAGGCAATTGCCGGCTGGATTGCATTGCTCTGGGGTGGTCAAATAACCGACTTCTATCTGCAGTCTGTCGGTTTCACATGACCACTCCTGTTGCAACACCCTGGATTCTCGGCCTCACAGGCGGTATCGGCAGCGGTAAAAGCGCTGCGGCCGAGCACTTCACCACGCTGGGTGTCGACCTGGTCGATGCCGATCATGCCGCCCGCTGGGTGGTCGAGCCCGGCCGGCCGGCACTGGCGCGCATAGCCGAGCATTTCGGCAGCGCTGTGCTGCAGGCGGACGGCCAACTGGACCGCGCCGCGTTGCGCACATTGATTTTTGAAGTACCCGAAGAACGTCGCTGGCTCGAGGGCCTGTTGCACCCGCTGATCGCTGACGAGATTCGCGATCACCTGGCACGCGCCCGGTCGCCCTACGCGATCCTGGTGTCACCGCTGCTGATCGAGTCCGGCCAATACCGCATGACCCAGCGCATCCTGGTGATCGACGTGCCGCAATCCCTGCAGATTCAGCGTACCCTGCAGCGCGACGGCATCAGCGAGCAACAGGTGCAGGCGATTCTCAAGGCCCAGTCGAGCCGCGAAGACCGCCTGAACCATGCCGATGACGTACTGGTCAATGACCAGGACCTTGCCTGGCTGCACGGTGAGGTCGAGCGACTGCACCACTTTTACCTTACTTTGCGTGGAGGCCGATCATGAGCCAACCCTTGACCGTCGATTGCCCAACCTGCGGTGCACCCGTGGAATGGAAACCCGACAACCTCAACCGGCCGTTCTGCTCGGACCGTTGCAAACTCATCGACCTGGGTGCCTGGGCCGCTGAAGAACACAAGATTCCGGTAGCCCCGGACGCCGAAGACGAGTTGTTTTCCGAAGACCTGCCGCCGCGCCACTAAGGCCGCATGAAGGCATATTCCTGCTGGTCGTCGAGGTTTTCCGCAAGGTATTGCAACTCGTCGGCCAAGTCTTCAAAGCTGCGAACGCCCTTGCTCTGCTGCACCACCGCGCTGAGCATTGCGCGCAGGGTCAAGCCTGGATCAAAACCGATTTCCTGCGCTGCGTCCTGGCTTCTGCGCAACTCCTGCCTTGCCCATTCGTACACACTCATGATTGGTGCTCCTAAAATTTCGCAGAGCATGGGCCTGTGCGCTCATCGCCTTTTTGATCTGGATCAACGCGCCGAATCGTCATCCTTCCACGGCGCCGAGAGGTAGCGGGTGCGGTTGAAAGTCTCAAGCCATTCCGGGCAAAACACCACCAGGGCACTGATCACCATGCCGTTGATAAAGGCTTCGGGAAAGATGATCAGCCACAGGTAGCCGACGAAATCCTCCAGCCATTGCGGCATTTCAAATCGACCATCGAACCACAGCAACCCCAGGCCGACCAACAGGCAAAGCAACGCCGACAGCGCCGCAGCGAAAAAGCCGGAACAGAAGATATACACAAAGGGGTTTCGCGGTTGCGCCCGCTCCACGAGTCGCGCGCAAAGCTCAGTGATGAGTACCGGAAGGCCAATCAATAACAGGCCATTGACGCCGACAGCGGCGAGGTCCTGACGCCCCAGCCATACCAACCCCAACTGCGCGGCCACCCCACCGACGATTGCGAGCGGCCAATCCAGCAACAGGGTCACCGCGGTCATGCCAATAAAGTGGTACGACACGCCCGTGTCGAAATCCCGCCGCACCAGCCACAACATGAACAGCGCGAACCCCGTGCCGAACAGCAAATGCTGGCGACGTCGGTCGGCAAACAGTTCGACCCAGGGCGCACGCACAATCGCCCAGATCACCAGCGGGGCATACAACAACCAGCCGATGCCGAGCGTCGGGAGTGCTAGAACAGCCGCACTGATCACGGATGCACCACCTTTATAGACCGCCTCACCGCACACCTCATCCCTGGGCTTGCTGCCAGATGAACAGTCTACACCCGCGTTTAAAGCAAGACTTCCTGCGGTCATCATTTGAACGCTAAGCTAGGCAGATGGACGACTCAGATTATTTGCGCTTGCTCACCGTAGCAGCCGAACAGGCCAACGCGTTTTTGTCCAATGCCCGCAAATGGGAGCGTGAGCGTTGGGTCTGCCAGCGCCTGCTGCAAGGCTTGAACGTGCCCTATCGCGCCGAAGAGTTCCACGCCGCAGGCACCGAGCCGCCGGACGTGCTGTTTCGCGACGCCAGTTTTGAAGTGTTCTTCGTATTGGACGAAGGCCGCCGCCTGAACGACGAATGGCGCGACGAATTGCTGCGCAGGCGCAGCGCTTTCTCCTTGAGCCAACTGGTGCGGCGCGAAGCCAAGCCAAGGCGCATTCCCGCCCATGAGTTCCTGTTGCGCCTGGCACCGACACTGCGCAAGAAAGCGCACAACTACAAGGAACGCGGCATGGACCTGGGGGAGCTGGACCTCATCGCCTTCGCCAGCCTCAAGCGCGAAGTGCTGGACCTCAACAGCCACTTTCCGCCGCCAACCGAATATCTGCGCCAGGGCTGGCGCTCCCTGTCACTGGTGGGGCCGACCTTTGCGCGGGTACTGTTCGCTCATCCAGACGCGCCGGATTTCTTGCGCAACAACCTGGGCCGCAGCATAGTGTTCGATGTGGGCATCAGCCTTTGATCCACAGGCTGTAACGTGACGCCCTTTTGCAACGTCTACCTGACGAGGCCTTTATGAGCAGCCGCCTGAAACCCGATGACCAACAGCATGTCGAAGAGTACCTGCAACTCTCCCAGCACAGAGTCGAGCGCAAGCCTTTCAGGCCGTGGCTGCTCCTTGGTGTGGTGCTGGTGGTGGTGATCGGGCTCGGTTTGCTGAGCCGCCTTTTGAGTTACCTGACGCTATGAGCTGCCTGGCGCTCGCGGGGGTAACTGCTCCGATTTCTTTTAGCCTTGCGAGATATCCCCATGACCCATCGTATTATTGTCGTCGGCGGCGGTGCCGGCGGCCTGGAGCTGGCGACCCGCCTGGGTAAGACCCTGGGCAAACGCGGCAAAGCCAGCATCACGCTGGTGGACGCCAACCTGACGCATATCTGGAAGCCGTTGCTGCACGAAGTAGCCGCCGGGTCGCTGAACTCTTCGGAAGACGAACTCAATTACGTCGCCCAGGCGAAATGGAACCACTTCGAGTTCCAACTGGGTCGTATGAGCGGGCTTGACCGCGAACAGAAGAAAATCCAACTGGCCGCCACCCTCGACGAAGAAGGCCGGGAACTGGTGCCCGCGCGCGTCCTGGGCTACGACAGCCTGGTCATTGCAGTGGGCAGCACTACGAACGATTTCGGCACCGAGGGCGCCGCGCAACATTGCCTGTTCCTCGACACCCGTAAACAGGCCGAGCGCTTTCATCAGCAGTTGCTCAACCATTACCTGCGCGCCCACGCGGGGCAGACCGACACGGTCGAACAAATCAGCGTCGCCATCGTCGGCGCCGGCGCCACCGGCGTTGAACTGGCCGCCGAATTGCATAACGCCGCCCATGAGCTGGCGGCGTATGGCCTGGACCGCATCAAGCCAGAAAACATGCACATCACCCTGATCGAAGCCGGCCCACGGGTATTGCCCGCGCTGCCGGAGCGGATTGGCGGGCCGGTGCACAAGACTCTGGAGAAACTCGGAGTGACCGTGCTGACCAACTCGGCCGTCAGCGAAGTGACCGCCGACGCGCTGATCACCAGCAGCGGCCAGGTGATCCCGGCCAGTCTCAAAGTCTGGGCTGCCGGGATCCGCGCACCGGGTTTTCTCAAGGACATCGATGGCCTGGAGACCAACCGCATCAACCAGCTGCAGGTGTTGCCGACGCTGCAGACCACCCGCGACGAAAACATCTTTGCCTTTGGCGATTGCGCCGCCTGCCCGCAACCAGGCACCGACCGCAATGTGCCGCCACGCGCGCAAGCCGCTCACCAACAGGCTTCATTGCTCGCCAAGTCGCTGAAGCTGCGGATTGAAGGCAAGGAGCTGCCGACCTACACATACACCGACTACGGCTCGCTGATCTCGCTGTCGCGCTTTTCCGCCGTGGGTAACTTGATGGGTAACCTGACCGGCAGTGTGATGCTCGAGGGCTGGCTGGCGCGGATGTTCTACGTGTCGCTGTACCGTATGCACCAAATGGCGCTGTATGGCTTTTTCCGCACGGCGATGCTGATGCTGGGCAGCAAGATCGGGCGTGGCACCGAGCCGCGTCTGAAGCTGCACTGACAGCATAAAACAAAGGGGGCCTCGCCCCACATTCGATCTCCACCGTTACTGAATTTTTTGCAGGCAAAAAAATCCCCGTCTCTTTCGATACGGGGATTTTTAATTGGGTTGGGGCAACCACTTGGACTTCACCGTGAATGGACTGCTCGGTAGTCCAGAGTCCGAATGGTCTGCAAATAGTTGACTCTAAGTGCCCTGCCGCAATAGTGGCCATTTGTCCCTATCGGCCATCATCGCTCTGGAGGCTATTGCCTAAACGGCTCAAACTCAAGGAAAACGGGCATAGTCCACCCCCATAGCGGGTTTAGCTTGGGCACCATTCCACACATGTCGAAATTCGGTTTACGGGAAGGGGCGAAGAAGGGCTGCGTGCCACTACCAGTGAAAAACGACGCCTTGCGTCGAAAAAACGTCAATACTGCTTTTTCCCCGCTATCTAAAAAAGGCTCTAAGTCGAGGGTTTCAGCAGCCCTCAAGTCACATGACGGTGAAAGATGAGTTTTTTCAAAAAAACTTCATCTTTGGGCTATTGCGCGTCCTCAATGATCTGGTTTAGATTTGGTGTTAGTTGGGTAGGACGCCTATGAAACTATCAAGGATGATTAATGAAAAATGTAGCAATCGTTGACCCTTATTCAAGTGGTCAATTCTTAGCAGCAGAATTTTTCAGTAGAAACTACAGTTGCATTGCAATTCATAGTTGTTATCCAATCCCAAGTGTCTTTGCGAAGTCGTACTACCCCGACAACTTTGAGCGCGAGCTTTTTCTAACCGACAACACGTTTGACGACGTGCTTACATCGCTTCGTGATTCCGGTTGTGTTTCAATAGTTACGGGCGCTGAAAGTGGGGTAATCCTTGCCAATCGCCTGGCGCATGCTCTTGGCCTGCCGTCCTGCGCGCCCAGTAAACTTGAGGCGCTCAGAGACAAGTTTTTAATGCAGGAGCAAATTCGCCGTGATGGCCTGCGCTCTATTCGGCAATTTCGAGCTTCTTCATTGCAAGAGACCCTGGAACTATTACCCGATTTACAAGCTGCCCGCACAGTTGTAAAACCGCTAAGCTCTTGCGGTACAGACGGTGTAAATTTTTGCGAAAGTGCAGACCAGGTAAAGAAAGCTGCTGAAAGCATTCTCGGTCAAGATAATTGTTTTGGCAGCCTTAACGATGGCGTGCTGGTACAGGAATATATAAGTGGCATCGAGTATGTCGTTGACACTGTCTCGCGCGAAGGCAGGCATTACGTTACAAACACTTCGCGATACGACAAAGCACAACTCAACGGTTCCTTCGTTTACCTACAAGAACACTTTATCCATCCGACAGATCCCGAAGTTTTGCACATCGTCGACTATGCGCTTAAGGTTCTCGCCTGTTTGGGCATAAACTTTGGCGCCGCACACATGGAGATTATGGTGGATGAGAAGGGTCCCGTATTAATAGAAGTGGGTGCCCGCTTACACGGAGCTAAAGCGCCTCGCAACGCTCAATTTTTCTCAGACATATCGCAGATAGATCTATTAGTGGACGCCGCAGTCGATCCACAGCGCTTCGACTCACGCATTTCGCGCCCCCCCATTCATCACAAGCACTCAAGAGCCGTGTGCCTTATCAATAGCCAGCGTGGCACGGTTACCTCTATTCCCGGAAAAGACTGGGCCAATAGCTTAGCCAGCTACACCACTGCGTTTTGGAATATTGCCGAAGGTGATTGCATAGAGCCTACGTGTGGTCTATTCGACAGCCCTGGCGGTATTTTCCTGGCTCATGAAAAAGTTGAAGCCCTGGAGTCAGACATGCGACTCATCCGTAGAATGGAGGCTGAGGGCAAACTATGGACCGTCGCATAAACAATGGCCTGATATTTATTATGGCTTTCGATATGCTCTCCGCCGCGCAATCCGTGTGGTTGGGTAGCCTGCTTCAGGGGGTCCCGGTGAAGCATTCCCTGCTGGCGATATTTTCGATCGTAGCGGGGTTCTTCCTTCTTCTCACTTTCTATCGTCGAGACCCTTGGCCTCCCCTGGATAAGCAGCGCTTAATGCTCTTTGCGGGCTTGAACCTTGGCACATTGGCAACTTGGCTGTTCCTCTATGAGTCGCTACGTTTCGTGGAGCCGGCAATGACTGCTGCAGTGCTCTACGGTGCGAATCCAATAGCAACTCTTCTGATTACGTTGATTCTTGCCGGCAGTCTGCGAGGGCTCACGATGGGACGTTTTCTAGTGGGGATTGCGACCGTCGCCAGTATGTGGATGGTGGCGCATACTGTATTGCAGGGTAATTCCGGCATGGGCCGGCAAGACAGTGAAACCAGCTTGTATGGCCTGCTCATGGCGCTGCTGACAGGCTGCGCCATGGCCTTGGTAAACGTGATATCCAAGAGAATATATGACCAAGGCTACAAACTGCACCAACTCATGTCGATGCGTTTCTTTCTTCTGATCGCAGTCTGTGCTTTTTACAGCCAAGGGATAGGCGAAACGTTAGTACACAGCGGATGGGCGTTTTTGATTATTGCCCTGCTAGGGAATGTGGTACCTCTCTACTGCCTGCAAAAAGGCATAAGCATGAGCGAGCCCGCATTAGTATCCTATGTGTTGTTACTCACCCCGATTCTAGTCTTTGTATTCCAGTTATTCGATAATCGCTTAATTCTTTCCGGTTATTCAATATTGGCAATCGCGGTCGTTCTTTTTTTCGCGATGCTAGGTTTAAAGGTAGAGCGCCAAGCGTTGCAAAAACAGTAAACCTATCTTAATGAAACCGCCTGTCTCCCAACAGGCGCTGTTTTATGACGCCTGTGTCAAGGCTGGCTAAAGGAGCTTACATGGAAGTTTTTGAGCAGATCGAATCAAACGTTCGAGGTTATTGCCGTTCGTTTCCAACTGTATTTCAGTCGGCGATCGGTAGTTACATGACTGATATAAACGGCCGACACTACCTGGACTTCTTCTCCGGCGCGGGCACCCTTAATTACGGTCACAACGACCCGGACATGATAAAAGCGTGCATTGACTATCTAGGCGGCCACGGGATCTTGCATTCGCTGGATATGTACTCGCAGTCGAAGCAGCAGTTTCTTACCGCGTTCAAGTCGACAGTTCTTACCCCACGTGGGCTCGATCACAAAATCCAGTTTACAGGCCCAACAGGGACTAACTGTATTGAAGCTGCAATCAAGCTTGCGCGTAAAGTGACTGGACGTCATGCAATAGCCTGTTTTACGGGCGGGTATCATGGTATGTCTTTGGGGGCTTTGGCCATTACCGCCAACCCAGCCAAAAAACAATCCATGGGGGTGCAGATACCAGGTGTAATCAGGTTGCCCTATGACGGAGTCCATCTGACTGATGTGCCGGCTCAACTGAAAATGCTGGAAGACATGTTCTGTCGCCCAGGATATGGCAATGACCTGCCGGCAGCATTCGTGTTGGAAGTCATCCAGGGAGAGGGTGGTATTCACTGTGCCTCCCACGCCTGGCTGCAAGGCGTCGCCGCCTTGGCTAAGAAGCTGGACGCTCTGCTTATCATTGATGACATACAGGCCGGTAATGGTCGCAGTGGTACGTTTTTCAGCTTTGAAGGTTCTGGCATTGTTCCAGATATTATTTGCATTTCGAAGTCGCTCAGCGGCTTGGGCTTGCCTTTCGCCATTACGTTGCTGCGTCCACAGATCGATATATGGGAGCCCGCCGAACACAATGGCACCTTCCGTGGTAATAACCTCGCCATGATTACCGCACGAATTGCACTCGAAAAATTTTGGAGTGATGAGCGCTTATCTAAAGATGTCTTATATAAGAGTCAGCAACTTCGCCAGCAGCTTAGCGAAGGGCTTATGGGGATCTCCAGTGATTTCGAAGTGCGTGGCAGGGGGTTGATGCTCGGCATCGCTTTTAACGACATTACCTTTGCCAAAAAGCTATCCGCTCAACTATTCAACGAACAAATGATTGCCGAAACCTGCGGCCCGTCAAACGAAGTGCTCAAATGCATGCCGGCGTTAACTATTGCCTCACAGGATATATCTGACGGTGGTGAACGCATTATCAAAGCTGCCCAAACATTGTCGCGTTGAAGGAATAACACCATGACCGAAATCTATGATGTCATCGGCGTCGGCTTTGGGCCGGCAAATATAGCACTGGCCGTCGCACTAGAGGAGAAAGCACTGGGGGGGCGTTATCTGTTCCTGGAGGGCAATACCGCTCCGGATTGGCAACCAGAAATGCTGATTGAAGGTTCTGACACTCAACATAATCCATTGCGTGACTTTGTCACACCCCGAAATCCTGTTAGTCCGTACGGTTTTCTCAGCTACCTTAAAGCCAAGAACCGCTTGTTCGATTATCTGAACTTGGGCCTTGAGTTCCCCTATCGTCTGGAGTACGCCCGTTATGTGCGCTGGGTCGCACGTCAATTTGATCGCTGGGTGAGCTACGGCGAACGGGTCACTGCTATTTCCAAGGCGGGCAATTCAGGAGAACTGGTACGCGTTGATACCAGCCTTGGAAGAAGTCTGCTGGCTCGAACGCTATCATTCGGCCCTGGTCGAACGCCCTTCGTGCCCGAGGCCTTCGACAAAGACTTTGCTGGACGAGTTAGCCATTTCACTGGTTATATTACTGCTAACGCACGCTGGAGTGCCGAAGGCGTGCCCCGCTCCATTGCAGTCATTGGTAGCAGCCAAAGCGCCGTGGAACTGACCCTGGACCTGAACGCCCGCTACCCCAACGCTCAGATTCACAATATTTTTCGCAGTTTCTCTTATCAGCTCAAAGATACGAGTCCGTTCACCGAAAATGTCTATTTTCCAGAGTTTGTCGACGATTTCTATAATGCGCCAATAGAACTGCAGAAGAAATTGACGAAAGAGGTATTACGTAGCAACTACAGCTCTGCGGACATGGATGTGATCAAGACTCTCTATCACAAACTTTATGTGCAAAAGCTTGACGGCCGTGAGCGAATTCACCTGCATAATATGAGCGAAATAACAACTGCCGTATTGAAAGATCGCCAAGTCGAGTTAAAGCTGCACAACACCCTCAAGGATCTCGACACGGAATTAATGGTCGATGCAGTCGTGCTGGCAACAGGTTTCCGTAACCTGGGTAGTGCACATAACGACGAGTTTCTTCCCCCGCTCCTCCAGAACGTGGCCAGCGACGCCAGCAGACGCAGTGATGGCTCGGTGAAAATTGAGCGGGACTATCTGATCGCATCATCCGATCCCAACTTCCCTCCGATATTCCTCAACGGTTTGTGTGAGTCCACTCACGGCTTTGGTGACGCCGGATCATTCAGCCTGCTCTCGCTTCGCTCCTGGACTATCGCTGAAAAAATTGAAGCCCTTATCGCCCGCGGCACTGCCTCCATCCACACACATTCTAACCGTGAAGTCGCAATCTGATGAACGATATCCCTAAAGACAACGCTCTGCCCATTGAGTCATATATTCGGCGTTATAAGGACATGACGTTTACCCATGAATACAACTGTAACTTGCGCAGATTATTTCCCTGGCCAGGCAATGTTAACACCAAGCGGCCAATGACAGAGTTTGGCTGCATTTGGGTACAAGTTGAACCGGGCACCGAGGTGGACCGTCACGCCCACGATGAAGAGGAAAGCTTCATTGTGATCGCAGGGCAAGCTGAGTTATCTATCGAGTCCGATAGCACCACTATCACCTTCGGTGACGTGATCTACCTGCCCCGCCATTCTCAGCATCAGTTGCGCAACCACTCAAAAGAGGCCTTTGTGATGCTGGACATCTACTGGGACTGGGGTGGCCAATCAGACAGTTCGCTCTAATAAATCCATTGCACAGTTGAATTTTGAAGGGACATGGACATGCCTGCGACTAAACGTTACGTCATCACTTTGCCGCCTCCAACCCCTAATGGGGGCTTGCATCTGGGCCACTTGAGCGGGCCCTTTCTGGCCGGTGACATCCTCGCGAGGGCAGCTCGACTGCGGGGAGAAGAAAGCTTCGTGACATGCTACAGCGACGTCAATCAGTCTTATGTACGAGTCACGGCAGGGCGTCAGGGTGTTGACCCGCATACGCTGGCATCACAATGGACCACGCAAATCGGACGTACGTTGTCGGCCTGCAATATTGCGGTGGATGATTACTACGCGCCCGACGAAGAGGCCAACCAATTCGTTCGCAATTTGTTCCTAGCGCTGTATCAGGAAGGTGTATTGGTGAAAAAACCGTACCCCTTCTTTCGCGAGCGTGTCACCGGACAATTGTTAGATGAGGCAGGCGTTTCCGGTTTCTGCCCCCACTGTCTGGCTGCGTGTAAATGTGGCATCTGCGAAGCGTGCGGTAAGTTGACCTCTGCGCTGGACTTGCTCGACCCTCGCAATACGCTCAGCGGCTTGCGCGACTTGGAGGTGGTTTGGCTGGAAGTAATGGTTGTTGAATTGGAGCGGTATCGGCAGTCAATCACGGCGTTTTATGAACACGCCAAACACTTCCGCCAACGTTACTTGTGGTTGGTCGAAGATGCTTTGAACGGGCCATTACCAGACTTTCCCGTCAGTGTTCCATCGTCATGGGGTATAGCCGTCGGGCTGGATGGGTTCGAGGGTCAGATGTTCAATCCGTGGCCGGAAATCATGGCCCAGCTGATTCATTCCTATCGGCGTGCCGAACACACGCAAGTCAGCAATCTGCCTGTCCATTACGTGAATTTCTTCGGTTATGACAATTCCTACTTCTACGCCATCCTCCACGTAGCGTTGCTAAGCCAAATTGACAACGGTAAATGGTTGCCGGACGTGACTTTGATCAACGAGTTCTACAACTTGGACCATGCCAAGTTCTCCACAAGCAATGGTCACGTAATCTGGGCCGACGATAGCGTCGAGCGCTATAGCGCCGATGAGCTGCGCTTCTACTCTGCGCTCAATTGCCCAGGGTTTGAGAAGTCCAACTATAACGAAGGGGCAATGGTCGCGGCACTTGATAAGTCACTGCATCAGTTATGGCGAAAAGTCGCGGAAAAATTCAACGCGGCCTTGGCTGGGGCTACTGCAGCGCAATTTCAGGGCGTTTGCAGCGACAGCGTGCTGCAGGTTGCGACCAGCGCTGAAAACACCATTTTGCGAAGCATGACGGTTGAGCGCTTCCATGTGCGTCAAGCGGCAGAAGACTGCCTGCACCTGCTGACTTGGATCAATCATGCTTTGGATCAGCCCAATACAGTTCTAATTGACGTTGTGCAGTTGCTCGCCGCTTTCGCGCGTGGAAGCCATCCACTCATGCCTCACGGTAGCAATCTACTGCACCAAGCACTTTACGGTGTGGCCATCGGCATGGAGATACCCAAGGAAGGTCTTCTCCCGCAGTCTCTGGATATCGAGCTGTTCCGACAGGAGGCTACTTGCGAGGTCAGTCATGTCTAAAGTTTGCTTGATGACGTACTCGGTGCTGCGGGCACCCTATGGCGATAGCCTGGTCCAGGATTTTGACGATCGCACCCCCGACGTATTTGCTGAGGCAGAGAACTCCGCAGGTTTTATCAGCAGAGCAAAGCAGCAGGATGACCAAGAGTGGTTAACCAATTACCAACGTGAGTGGGGCCCCTGGGGGCCCTTTGCAGTCCCGCGCTTCTACAATGACGGGGTGACGCAGGGTCATTCTACGCAGGCCCAGACTATTTCGGTGTGGCAGGATCTTAAGTCAGTTTGGGACTTCGCTTATCGTGGGCCGCTGCATCGAGAGGCCCTGAAATTGCGCGATGGATGGTTTCTGGATCAACGATGGCCAATCTATGTTGTCTGGTGGGTACAGGACGATCATCAGACCAACTGGCGAGAAGCTTGTACTCGTCTGGAACACTTGCATGACCACGGTTCAACACCCTACGCCTTCACGTTCCGGCGGCCGTTCGACGACCAGGGTGGACCTGTGCAGATGAATAAACTATGACCGGGCCAGTGGGCGAAACGATAAAAGAACTGAATTGTCCACGCTGGCTGGAGAATGCTTCGTGGCTGCAGGAAAAGCAGGGGCTGAAGGTCGCAGCTTGCGAGAGCCGCGGGGAAAATTCCATTGATTTGATGGCAGCGATCTATCTAGCGACGCTCGATCAGCAAACGACACTGAATCTGCGCTGCTTTGATGACCAGCGCGATCCATCCGCTGCGCAAGCCCTGGCCCAAAGGTTGGCCAGCGACGGCGTAAAAGTCATCATTGGGCATTTCGCGGCCACCGCAGCGCTAAGCGCGGCACGTGTCTATGATAATTATCCGCTGTTGTTTTTGGCGCCTGGCTGCTCCGACCCCAGGCTTTGCTCAAGCACTGGACCCGGTAAACATGCCGTACGCTTCTTCGGCAACGATGACGAGCAAGCAGACTGCCTGCTCGGCGCTATTCCGGCAGGCGCGCGAGTGCGCATCCTGGCGCAACAAGGTAATTACGGCTATCGACTTGGTAAAGTCCTGCATCAGCGTCTGACCGCACATGCCTCAGCGGCGACCATAGACTTTCTGAATGCAGAGGGAGAGCAATGTCGCTCAAGAATACTGGACACCGATCTGGTCCTTATTGCTGGCTCGAGTGAGTTCGCAAAACGCGTCGCCAGCGCGCTACCGCTCACACCAGGCCAGACGCTTCTACTTAGCGATGACTGCCGCGTGGAAATGGCAACAGAACTCCGATTGTCTACTTATACGCGCGTAGCTGCGTTGCAATGCCAGCTGGGCTCACCCGATGACGATCGATTCGCTCGTCTGATCGAGCGCGCCGATAATCTTATCGGCCGCCCGCCCGGGCCTTATTTCCTCACTTCATACCTGGCATGCCAAGCACTGTGCATATCGCTGCGAGATAGCCCCGAAGCGTCAACCGATCTTTTGCGCAATGTCCTGCTCAGACAGCGCATTGAATCGCCCTATGGGACATTGGAGTTCGACCACACAGGCAATATGCGAGGGCACCGCTGGATTCTCAATACTGCAACGGCGCTACTTGGAGATAATTGTTTGGAGTGTTCGTAACTATGTCTTTTGATTTCTGCGTGCTGGGAAACGGTCCTCTCGGCGCCGCAGCGGCTTGGTTTCTTTCAAAGGAAGGCGCCAAAGTCTGCTTGATCGGCGCTCGTCCGGAAGAGCGGGTTTGTAGCCACAATGATCATTCGCGTATTTACCGGACACTCCACGTCGACCCTTATTGGACATCTCTGGCCGAGGCCAACCATACGCTAATGCTAGACCTCCAACAGCGTACAGATCTCGATTTCTTTCGTCCTGTACCGGTATATTACGATGGCGGGGCATCACCTATAGAACGTCCTGAACGACGCTACTTAACCCGCAACAGCTTCACCCATCAAGATCCCAACGGTGGAATCCTGGACCCACTGATTTACATCAGTGCTCTGAATCAGGCAGCCCGTGAGCAGAACACCGAGATAAGAACAGCAGTAGTTACATCGACTCAATTTTTTAAGGGGGGCCATGATATACAAACCTCTGATGGCGGTAGTCTTAGATGTAAAGCGGTAGTCGATTTCCGTGGGCTTCATGTCGTGCCTGTTGGTCAGGGTGTGACCGTGGCCCGCACCACCTTACTGGTGCGACATCGCCCAATCCACGAGAGCCATTGTTTCATTCGGACAAAGCTCTCGGACCCTCAGGTTGCAGAGTTCTTTGCCTGTTCACACTTAGACCGTGACGTCCGGACACAGACGAGCAAGTTCGTGATAGCAGACGCCGAGTCGATTTTTTTGAACGACCACGAGCGACTGCGGGTGTGGTTTCAGAACGATTATCGGAACCATCCTAAACTGCCTTGGGCAGTGGAAGAGATCCGCAGGATGGGCTTCGAGATCGAAGATCTGCAACTAGCTCCCTGTGCGTTCATTCGTACCCCGAATGGCCGCCCCAAAGTAGAGGTGCATCAAAACCATCTACGGTTCTATGGATGCAATGGGTCTGCGGTCAAGTGTGCCCAGAGTTTAGCCAGCCAGATAATTACGTGCCACTTGCTGAAGAGTGAGTTCACGTCGTGACCGGAGTAGAAGAGAAAAACCAATGAATAATGAATTTCTAAAATTGGCAGAAATCGATGAAGCTAACCGCCTGAAATCTTCAGGCAACCTCTTCCATGTGCTATTCAAGCGTAATGATTTTTCCATGGAACTGTTTGTCCCTCGTGGAAAAGATACCCAATCGCCTCATGCACAGGATGAAATATATGTAATTAGCAGTGGCCTGTCGAAATTCCAGCGGGGCGAAGAAATAGTGTCCGTTCGTGCCGGGGATGCGCTGTTCGTACCTGCCGGCGTGGAGCATCGCTTCTTGGAGTTCAGCGAGGACTTCCGTACGTGGGTAATATTTTTTGGGCCTGAGATCGAAAGGTAAATACCAGCGGCAACGTACTTCGTGCCTGCGAGAAAATTCTCTGAGGAAACCAACCTGGATTGTAGGAAAAGGCATCCATTAAATTTATAAACAAAAAAAAGGCGCCATAAAGGCGCCTTTTCTCAAAATGGTCGGGGTAGGGGGATTCGAACTCCCGACATCCTGCTCCCAAAGCAGGCGCGCTACCGGACTGCGCTATACCCCGGTAATAAAAAGGCGACCTTTCAGTCGCCTTCTTCGATCAGCGCTTTTGGCCTCTGATCTTAAGATCTGATTCCAGCGTGAACTGGTCTCAAAAATGGTGGGTCGTGTGGGATTCGAACCTACGACCAATTGGTTAAAAGCCAACTGCTCTACCAACTGAGCTAACGACCCAAATATGGTCGGGGTAGGGGGATTCGAACTCCCGACATCCTGCTCCCAAAGCAGGCGCGCTACCGGACTGCGCTATACCCCGGTTTGAAATTGGCTCCGTGACCAGGACTCGAACCTGGGACCCAATGATTAACAGTCATTTGCTCTACCGACTGAGCTATCACGGAACTATATATTTCAAAGTACAACATATTTCAAACTACAACATTTACCGCTGTGTAGCTTCTCTTCGACCCTGTCCGTATCGCTACGTTAGCGTCTCTGAGGCGCGCTATTCTACAATCTTAAAAACCCCTGTCAACCCTTTAAATTGCTTTTAAGACAATGATTTGCGCTTCTTTCTGATTTCTTCTTGGGGAGAAGAAACCCGTGGGCTGACGTTGCTGCGGGGCGCACTTTACAAGCCTTTGCCTTACAGTTCAACGCCCTATCGAAAAAAAAGGCCCCGCAATGCGGGGCCTCCTCTTATGGCACTGGCCGCAGGGCTTAATGGAAGACGATTTCGTCGTTCTCCACCGTCGCCTCGACGCTGGTGCCCGGCATAAAGCTGCCCGACAGGATCAGCTGTGCCAGCGGGTTCTCGATCCAGCGCTGGATCGCACGCTTCAACGGCCGCGCGCCGTATACCGGGTCGTAACCCACCGCAATCAGCTTGTCCAACGCCTCGCTGCTCAGTTCCAGGGCCAGCTCGCGCTCGGCCAGACGTGCACGCAGGCGTCCCAGCTGGATCTCGGTAATGCCGGCTATCTGATCCCGCGCCAACGGCTCGAAGATCACCACTTCGTCCACCCGGTTGATAAATTCCGGCCGGAAGTGGGTGGTCAGCGCGTCCATGACAGCGGCCCGCTGTGCCTCGCGATCGCCCACCAGCTCCTGAATCTGCGACGAGCCCAGGTTGGAGGTCATTACGATCACCGTGTTGCGAAAATCCACCGTGCGTCCGTGGCTGTCGGTCAGGCGACCATCCTCCAGCACTTGCAGCAGGATGTTGAACACATCCGGGTGCGCCTTCTCGACCTCATCCAGCAGGATCACCGAGTAGGGCTTGCGCCGTACGGCTTCGGTCAGGTAACCGCCCTCCTCATAGCCCACATAGCCTGGCGGGGCGCCGATCAGGCGAGCCACCGAGTGTTTCTCCATGAATTCGGACATGTCGATGCGCACCATGGCCTCTTCGGTATCGAACAGGAATTCAGCCAGGGCTTTGCACAGCTCGGTCTTACCCACGCCGGTAGGCCCAAGGAACATGAACGAACCACTCGGGCGATTCGGGTCGGACAACCCTGCGCGGGAACGCCGCACCGCGTTGGACACCGCCACCACCGCCTCTTCCTGACCGATCACGCGCTGGTGCAGCAGGCTTTCCATCTTCAGCAGCTTGTCGCGTTCGCCTTCAAGCATCTTCGACACCGGAATACCGGTCCACTTGGAGACCACCTCGGCAATTTCTTCCTCGGTCACCTTGCTGCGCAGCAACTGGTTCTCGCTATGGCCATGCTGGTCGACCATCTGCAGGCTGCGTTCCAGGTCCGGGATCACCCCATACTGCAACTCGGCCATGCGGTTCAGGTCGCCTTTACGGCGCGCGGCCTCCAGCTCCTGGCGCGATTGCTCGATCTTCTGCTGGATCTGCGCAGAGCCCTGCACCTCGGCTTTTTCCGAGGTCCAGATTTCCTCGAGGTCCGAATACTCGCGTTCCAGGCGCACGATTTCTTCCTGGAGTTTCTCCAGGCGTTTCTTCGCCGCGTCATCCTCTTCTTTTTTCAGCGCCTGGGATTCGACCTTCAGTTGAATCAGGCGACGGTCCAGGCGGTCGAGCACTTCCGGCTTGGAATCGATCTCCATACGGATGCGGCTGGCCGCCTCGTCGATCAGGTCGATGGCCTTGTCGGGCAACTGGCGATCAGTGATATAGCGATGGCTCAGCTTGGCCGCCGCAATGATCGCACCGTCGGTGATCGCGACTTTATGGTGAACCTCATAGCGCTCTTTCAGGCCACGCAGGATGGCGATGGTGTCTTCTTCGCTGGGCTCTTCCACCAGGACCTTCTGGAAACGTCGCTCAAGCGCCGCATCCTTTTCTATGTACTGGCGGTACTCGTTAAGCGTGGTCGCCCCGACGCAATGCAACTCGCCTCGCGCCAGGGCAGGCTTGAGCATGTTGCCGGCATCCATGGACCCCTCGCCCTTGCCCGCGCCGACCATGGTGTGCAGTTCGTCGATAAACAGAATGATCTGCCCTTCCTGCTTGGACAATTCATTAAGCAGGGATTTCAGGCGCTCTTCAAACTCGCCACGGAACTTGGCGCCGGCGATCAACGAGCCCATGTCCAGGGACAGCAGGCGCTTGCCCTTGAGCCCGTCCGGCACTTCACCGTTGATGATGCGCTGGGCCAGGCCCTCGGCGATGGCGGTTTTACCCACGCCAGGCTCACCGATCAGCACCGGGTTGTTCTTGGTGCGACGCTGCAGCACCTGGATGGTGCGGCGGATTTCGTCGTCACGGCCGATGACCGGGTCAAGCTTGCCCTCTTCGGCGCGCTTGGTCAGGTCAACGGTGTATTTATCCAGGGCCTGGCGCGATTCCTCATGATTGGGGTCATTCACCGCCTCGCCGCCACGCAGGTTGTTGATGGCGTTTTCCAGGGCTTTCTTGCTTACGCCCTGGCCCAGCAACAACTTGCCAAGCTTGCTGTTGTCGTCCATGGCGGCGAGCAGCACCAGTTCGCTGGAGATGAACTGGTCACCTTTTTGCTGGGCCAGGCGGTCGGCCTGATTCAGCAGCCGCGCCAGGTCCTGCGACATATTCACGTCGCCGGTGGGATTCTGGATTTTCGGCAGTTGGTCGAGCTCTTTGCTCAACTCCTTGCGCAGGCTGTTGACGTCAAAGCCCACCTGCATCAACAAGGGCTTGATAGAACCACCTTGCTGCTCGAGGAGCGCCTGCATCAAGTGCGCCGGTTCAATCGCCGGGTGGTCGAGACCGACGGCCAGGGACTGGGAGTCCGATAAGGCCAACTGCAATTTGCTGGTTAAACGATCAATACGCATTAGTCACCTTCCTTTTGAGCAGGCCGGAGCTATGAACAAACACATCCTGAATGAAGAAACCTGCCAGATACCCCTATAGATGGGGTGGATTCTGCGGGATTCAAGCAGTGGATGGTTGATACAGATCAGGACAGTCTAGCGGTCAAGCCAGACAAGGGAGGCGAATCGGCCCGTACGCGGGCTGCGTCGATAGGAAAAGAAACGCGGGTCGGTCACGGTGCAGTAGCCGCCACCGTAGACAGCGGTGACACCCCGCGCGGCAAGGCGCAGGCGTGCAAGTTGATAGATGTCGGCCATGAACTTGCCGGGATTACGGCTGGGAACAAAGGCTTGGGCAGTTGCCGGCAGTTGCTGCATGAACGCTTCACGCACCTCGGGACCGACTTCAAAGGCCTGCGGGCCGATGGCCGGACCGAGCCAGACCAGAACGTCGGCGGGCGGGCTCTCAAGGCTTTCGAACGCCGCCTCCAGCACCCCTGCCGCCAACCCACGCCAACCGGCATGAGCCGCCGCAACACGGGTACCTGCTCGATTGCAGAACAATGCAGGCAGGCAATCGGCCGTCATGGCGGTGCAGGCGATGCCCGGTGTGCTGGTCCAACTGCCATCGGCTTCGGCGATCCGGCCCGGATCGGCCTCGACCACCGTGGTGCCGTGGACCTGGCGCAACCAGGCCGGCTGGATATCGAACGCTGCGGTAAGGCGACGACGATTTTCCAGGACGGCCTCAAGGCTGTCCTCCACATGGTCGCCCAGGTTGAGGCTGTCGAACGGCGCCACACTGACGCCGCCCGCACGGGTGGTGACGCAGGCTTTGACCTGAGACGGCGCGGGCCAGTCAGGTATCAGCCAGTCACTCATCCGACAAACGCCTCGCGATCCTGCTTGAGCAGCGACAACAGCCACACCAGATCGTCCGGAAGCGGCGATTCCCAGCTCATGCGCTTACCGCTCGTCGGATGATCCAGCTCCAGGAAGCGTGCATGCAGTGCCTGGCGCGGGAACGTCTTGAGCGATTCAACCATGGTCTGGCTGGCCGCAGGCGGAATGCGGAAGCGACCACCGTAGGCCGGATCGCCGACCAACGGGAAGTTGATGTGGGCCATGTGCACGCGGATCTGGTGAGTTCGACCGGTTTCCAGCTTGACCCGCACATGAGTGTGGGAACGGAAACGCTCCAGCACGCGATAGTGGCTGACGGCCTGCTTGCCGCCCTCCATCACCGCCATGCGCTGGCGCTGCTGGCCGTGGCGACCAATAGGTGCATTGATCTTGCCACCGGCCACCACGACGCCGATCACGATGCATTCGTAGATCCGGCTGACGCTGCGACTCTGCAATTGAGTAACAAGTTGCGTCTGCGCCTGAATGGTCTTGGCCACCACCATCAAGCCGGTGGTGTCCTTGTCCAGACGGTGCACGATGCCGCAGCGCGGCACGTTGATGATGTCCGGCACGTGGTGCAACAGGGCATTGAGCAAGGTGCCATCAGCGTGCCCGGCCGCCGGGTGAACCACCAGGCCTGCGGGTTTGTTGATGACCAGGATGTCATCGTCTTCATAGACGATATCCAGCTCGATGTCCTGGGCGACCCACTCTCCCTGGGCTTCCTGCTCGGCAGTCAGCTCAAGAATCGCACCGCCATGCACTGTGTCTCGCGGGCGGATAACCGCTCCATCCACAGTCAGGCGGCCGTCTTTGATCCAGGCGGAAAGGCGCGAGCGCGAGTGCTCAGCGAATAATTGTGCGGCGACTTGATCGAGGCGTTGGCCGCCCAATTCGGACGGCACCTCTGCGCGAAGTTCAATTTTATCGGACATGCTCAGACTAGGCGTGGCACAGCCTTTGGTTTCGGCTGCGCGCTTGTGGTTAAATACGGCGTCTTTTGCCCCGAGGCTTTCAACGGGGCGCTCATCATAACAGGACGGCCCCGCCCAAGACAGCGGCCGTCATAGGGACGCAAGCCGCCATGCAAGTGAAACACCTGCTGCTGATCGCCATCCTCGCCATGACTGCTGCTTGCTCGTCAACCAAGGACGTCGTCGACGAAAACCTGAGCGAAGTCGAGCTTTACCAGCAAGCTCAGACAGACCTGGATAACAATAGCTACACCAGCGCCACAGCTAAGCTCAAGGCACTGGAGTCGCGGTATCCGTTCGGACGCTATGCCGACCAGGCCCAGCTCGAGCTGATCTACGCCAACTATAAAAACGCCGAGCCGGAAGCTGCCAAGTCCGCTGCAGAGCGTTTTATCCGCCTGCATCCGCAGCATCCGAACGTGGACTACGCCTACTACATGAAGGGCCTGACCTCGTTCGACCAGGACGTTGGCCTGCTGGCGCGCTTCCTGCCGCTGGACATGACCAAGCGCGACCCGGGCGCAGCACGCGACTCCTACAACGAGTTCGCCCAGCTGACCAGCCGCTACCCGAACAGCCGCTACGCGCCGGACGCCAAGCAGCGCATGATCTACCTGCGCAACCTGCTGGCTTCCTACGAGATCCACGTGGCCCATTACTACCTGACCCGTCAGGCGTACGTGGCCGCTGCCAACCGTGGCCGTTATGTGGTGGAGAACTTCCAGGAAACCCCTTCCGTGGGTGACGGCCTGGCCGTGATGACCGAGGCTTACCAGCGCTTGCACCTGGATCAGCTGGCGACCACCAGCCTGGAAACCCTGAAGCTCAACTACCCGGACCACCCGAGCCTGAAAGACGGCCAGTTCGTGCCTCAGGTTGACGAAGCCGACAACCGTTCGTGGCTGAGCAAGTACACCCTGGGCCTGATCGAGTCCCGTCCGCCGCTGCCGCCAGGCGAAACACGCGCCAACCAGGACGTGATCAAGCAGTATCAGGACGCCAAGGACGCGATTCCTTCGGACCTCAAGCCGCACGACGAGAACGGCGACGTGATCGAAGAAGAAGAGCCGCAAGCCCTGGGTAACAACCAGGACCGCTCGTGGTTCAGCTACATGACCTTCGGCGTGTTCGACTGACCGTTCGACGCAACGCAAAAGGGAGCTCTCAGGAGCTCCCTTTTTCATGGGCGAGTATTTATTGCGCTGTGCGCCCATGGCCACCTTGGCTAAACTGGCGCATTCCTTATCGAGAAACTGCCCATCATGCTTCGTCTATTGTTCTGGATCGCCGTCATTGCCGCCGCGGTATGGCTCTGGCGCAAATTCAAAAACCCTGCCGCCAGACAACCCCGCGCCGGCGAACCCAATGCCGCCTTGATGGTGCGTTGCGCCCATTGCGGCGTGCACGTGCCGCAGGATCGGGCGCTGAGCTCGGGCCAGCAATGGTATTGCACCCAGGCGCATCTGCAGCAGGGGCCGAAGTCTATCCAGCGCTGACTCGACCGGCGGGCGCGTAAGGAGCCGGATCGATAATCGGCGCATGCCCCAGCAGCAAGTCGGCAAATAGCTGGCAGGACGCCGGGGCAAGCACCAGGCCATTGCGGTAATGCCCGCAATTGAGCCACAAGCCGTTGAAGCCGGGTACCTCGCCGATATACGGGATACCTTCCGGCGAGCAGGGCCGCAACCCCGCCCAGTGCCCCACCACCTCGGCGCCCGCCAGGGCGGGAAGCAGTTCCACCGCAGAGGCCTTGAGACTCTCCAGCGCGCTTATCGTCGGCGTCTTGTCGAATCCCTCATGCTCCAGGGTGCTGCCAATCAGAATATGCCCATCCCGCCGCGGGATCGCATAACGCCCTTTAGCCAGGACCATGCTCGACAAGAAGTCAGACGCGCATTTGTAGAGGATCATCTGGCCCTTGACCGGCTCAACGGGCAGTGACAAGCCCAGTTTTCTCAGCAAATCCCCGCTCCAGGCACCCGCTGCGAGCACGACCTGATCACCCGTCATGGCGCCGGCGCTCGTATTCACGCCGACCACGGTGTCGCCCTGCAAAATAAAGCCATCGACTTCGCACTGCTCGTGAATCATCACATCGGGCAGCGCCGACAACGCCGCCTTGAGGGATTTGACCAGGCGCGGGTTACGCACATTGGCCACATCGGCCATGAAGACCGCCTGCGAATATCCGCCGCCCAGCGCCGGAACTGCATCATGGGCCGCCGATACGTCCACTTTGCTCAAGGGCCTGCCCTCTCGCGCAGCCCAGGCCAGGGCATCGGCTTCGTCATCCAGGTCGAGCCAGTACAGACCTGTGGTGTGAACCTCGGGATCGACGCCGGTCGCAGCGAACAGACGTTGTGCCAGTTGCGGGTAGAAATCCTGGGACCAATGGGCCAAAGCGGTCACCGCCGGGCTATAGCGCCATGGATACAACGGCGAAACAATCCCGCCGCCAGCCCAGGAAGACTCCTGCCCAAGCCCGCCGCGCTCCAGCAATATGACCGCCTGCCCCCGGTTCGCCAGGTTGTATGCCGTCAACAAACCCATCACGCCGCCGCCGACAATCACTACTCGCTGTTGCTTAGCCATCATTTGATCCAGCCGATAAAAAGGGAAAAGCGCGCCCGGCGCCCATTCATCCAGCACTCTCATCACTGCCCCCAGCATGCCTTGAGCGGCATTTGCGGCACCGCTCCCGGATTGCTGCGCATACCGGTGCTGGTCAAGCTGAATTGGCCGCAGGCGTCGTCCGCCATGACTGAGTGCGGGGCAGGCGTGGCGAGCAAGACAAAATCATGAGGGTTCAATACGGCGCTGATTCTATAGTGATCATTGCCTGTACTGACGCCGCCTGCATCAATAAAAGTGCCGTTGCGCGTGTAAAAACGCTGCAGATGGTGAGCCTGCTCGCTCAGCAGCGCGACGACTTGCACCCGATACACCTTTTTTACCTGGTCGGTGTATCCGGGGTAAGCGATCCCGGCCAGCAACGCGATGATCGCCACCGCGATCAACAACTCGATCAGGGTAAAGCCCTGGCTATCCATGCCCATTGAATTGCTCCTTATTGAAGTTGCCGCCATAAGACTCGCCTAAACCGCGCGCCGTCGCCCTCCCCCACCCGCGCATACACCGTCTCAAGCACCGTGCGCGACTGGCCACCCAGCCCCACGGCCGTCACCCGAAAGAGCGCGGCCGGGATAAGCGGCGGTAAATGCGCCTGGCCCATCCCCACGCCCAGGGATTGAATGCCATACACCCCGTCCTTGAACGCCACCCAATTCACCGCAGAGATCGGATTTGGCCCAGGGCCAACCACCGAAAATGCCTCCGCGGGCGGCGCGCAGCTGATGATCGAGTGGCAAGGTGGCGGCGCAGGTCCGCCCCTGCGCAACGCCGACTCCCCCAGTCGCAGGCCGCTTTCGGCCGTCTGGAACGACTGATTACGCTGCCATAGGCTACTGGCGACCTTCTGCTGAGAGATCGCGCCCTGCATGGATGACAACCCCACCAGTGACAGCAACAGCAGAAAGACCAGGCTGATCAGCAATACCATCCCCGCCTGGCGCACAGGGCTCCCCCCACTCATGATCATCGCCCTACTCCAGCCGGTTGCGCAGTGCGGCCACGACGCTGTAGGCCTGATCCTTCACTCGCCCGGTCGGGTCCTGCAGGGTCATGCGGATGCGCACGCTGCGTATCAACGATGCGTCGGCCGGGTGGCTGTCGTAGCGCGCCACGTCCGTCGATTCAGGCCCGGCGGCTACCCCGAAACTGATCTCGAAGGCCCGCACGTTGTCTATCAGCACCGCCTTGGCCGGTGCCGACGGGGTACTGATCTTCAACTGTCCCCCCTCATGGGTGTAGGTGAGCTCACGTATGGCAAACCGAACCTGGCCGGGCGCGACCACAGGCGGCGTGCCGGCGTAAGCCTGTGCCGCGTCCCTGCAGTCGGACACCACCGTCCAGTCTGGCTTGCCGGCACCGTCGCCGGTATTGGCGGTTACCAGCGTCAGTGACGTTGCGCTTGCCGACATTTGCCAGCCAATCGGTCGATCAAAGGTCGCCGGGGCGTTGTCGATAAACGCCGGGGCCAAACATCCCAGCATGCCTGCCTGGCGAATATCCTGGACCAGCTTGCTCAGGGCGAATCGCGCATCATCCTGCAGCACCGTAGCGGCCTGCTGGCTGGCCTGGGTCAGCCGCGCACCGATCAGCACCTGGCTCGCGCCAAGGATCAGCACCAGCCCGACGGCCAGCGCCAGCAGCAACTCCACCAGCCCGAAACCACGTGCGGGACGGTTCATTGCGATCTGCCTTGCCCACTGGCGATACGGCTGCTCAGGGTGAAGGTTTGCCGCGCACCCAGGCTGCTCTCCAACCTGGCGTCTTCCCACGTGATGCTGATAGTGACTTCATTGCCGCTGACCGCCACGGCACCTTTGGCGTCCTTGCCGGCAAAACCTATGATATTGGCCTCGAAATCATGCAAGTCCAGGTCACGCACGCTGGCGGTCGAGGTGCCGGGCGGCGCGTGTTCGGCTTGGGCCCAGGCGTAATCGACCCCGGCATTGGCGCGAATTCGATCGAGCATATCGTAGGCAATGAAACTGGCCTGGCTGGTCATCCGTGCATTGTCGGTGTATTTGAGCGCGTTGAGCTGGAGAGCCGCGGCCCCCAGCAGTCCGATAGCCAGGACCAGCACCGCTACCAGTACCTCGATCAGGGTCATGCCGGCTTGAGGTCGATGAACTGCGCGTAGAAATAAAGTGTTGCTGCACAAAGGCATTACCGTCGTCGTCCATGTCGAGGGCCGTAGAAAAACAGCAGAACCCTGCTGTACGCCCCAAGACTAGCGCCGGTTTTTGGCGGCTGCCGCTATCGGAACAAAGGGAAATACATTGGACGTAAAGGCCATCATTCAGCATCAGGGAGCAAACGCTATACCTATGCCTGTCACTTAAAGATCAACCGCATCCACGGAGGGACGCACATGACACAACGAGGGTTCACCTTGATCGAATTACTGCTGGGGCTGATCGTCACGGGCGTTCTGGCGCAACTGGCCATACCCGGCTTCAAGGGTTTGCTGGAATCGCAGCAGCAACAAAGCGTGGCCCGGTCACTGGCCGACGGGCTGCGTTATGCGCGAACGGAGGCGATCGCACGCAGTCGTGCAGTGGTCATTCATGCAAGGGAGCAAGACTGGAGCCAGGGCTGGCGGGTGATCCTGGATATCAGTGGTCGCGGCCATCTGGATGACGAGAATCCGGTGCTGCTGGAGCGACAGGACAGCGGGCGCGTGCCGGTGGCCGGTAACGGCCCGGTCAGCAGCCAGGTGCGTTTCAGCGCGTTGGGGGAGCCGGTGTTTGCGGGCGGCGGGTTTCGTGCCGGCACCGTGCATGTGTGCGACGCGACGCAGGCACAAAGCCTGTATCAGATAGTGCTGGCGCCAAGTGGACGCGTCAGCCTGCGCAGTGACAAGACCGAGCAGGCGTTATGCGGTGGTTGAGCGAGCCGGGTTCAGAGCAGCAAGCGCACCCGCAGTTCCTTGGGCATCGAAAACGTAATGTTTTCTTCGCGCCCCGCCAACTCATCGGCACCGGTGGCCCCCCAGGCGTGCAATTGCTGGATGACGCCACGCACCAGGACTTCCGGGGCCGAGGCGCCCGCCGTGATGCCGATGCGCTCGACACCGTCGAACCAGCTACGCTGCATATCCTCGGCGCCATCGATCAGGTACGCCGGTGTCGCCATACGCTCGGCCAGCTCACGCAAGCGATTGGAGTTGGAGCTGTTGGGGCTGCCGACCACCAGCACCACATCGCACTCGTCGGCCAGTTGCTTGACCGCGTCCTGGCGGTTTTGCGTGGCGTAGCAGATGTCGTCCTTGCGTGGGCCGCCAATGGCCGGGAATCGCGTGCGCAGGGCATCGATAACGCGGCTGGTGTCGTCCATGGACAAGGTGGTCTGGGTAACGAACGCCAAGCGCTCCGGGTTCTGCACTTGCAGGTTGGCGACGTCTTTTTCGTCTTCCACCAGGTAGATGGCGCCGCCATTGCTGGCGTCGTACTGGCCCATGGTGCCTTCGACTTCCGGATGACCGGCGTGGCCGATCAGGATGCATTCACGTCCATCACGGCTGTAGCGCGCCACCTCGATGTGCACCTTGGTCACCAGCGGGCATGTGGCATCGAATACTTTCAGGCCACGGCCGGACGCTTCGGTGCGCACGGCCTGGGAGACACCGTGGGCGCTGAAGATAACGATGACATCGTCAGGCACCTGGTCGAGTTCTTCGACGAAGATGGCCCCGCGAGCACGCAGATCTTCAACCACGAACTTGTTGTGGACGACTTCATGCCGCACGTAAATCGGCGGGCCGAAGACTTCCAGGGCGCGGTTGACGATTTCGATCGCCCGGTCCACACCGGCACAGAAGCCACGGGGGTTGGCGAGTTTGATTTGCATGCTGTGCCTCGTGTCTTGCCATGTAGGAGCGAGCTTGCTCGCGAAAATTTCACAGGCACCGCGATCATTCAGGATGCCAGGATTATCGTTGAAGACCTTCGGGAGCAAGCTCGCTCCTACAATAGGCCGGAATCGTCAGTTAGAGCGCTTTAACGTCGATGATTTCAACATCAAAGGTCAGTGTCTTGCCGGCCAACGGGTGGTTGAAGTCGATGGTCACTTGCGTGTCATCGAAGGCTTTGACCACGCCGGGCAATTCCGTATTCGCCGCGTCATTAAAGATCACCAGCAGGCCTTCCGACAGCTCCATGCCTTCGAACTGCGAACGCGGGATGATCTGCACGTTTTGCGGGTTGGGCTGGCCAAAGGCATTTTCCGGCAGGATCTGCAGGTTGCGCTTGTCGCCGGCCTTGAAGCCGAACAGTGCCGCTTCAAAACCCGGCAACAAATTACCGTCACCGACCTTGAAGGTCGCCGGGGCTTTGTCGAAGGTGCTGTCGACCGTGTCGCCATTCTCCAGGCGCAATGCGAAATGCAAAGTGACTTCCGTGTTCTGGCCGATGCGTTGCTCAGCCAATACCTGATCAGTCATTGACGGTCTCTCCGGTTTTCTTGCTCTTGAACATGTCCAGCGCCAGCATGATTGCGCCGACGGTGATAGCGCTGTCGGCAAAGTTGAACGCCGGGAAGTAATGGCGGTTCTGCCAGTGCACCAGGATGAAATCGATCACATGGCCCAGGGCAACGCGGTCGTACAGGTTACCCAGCGCGCCGCCCAGCACCAGGGCCAGCGCGATGGCCAGCCAGGTGTCATCCCGGCCCAGGCGCTTGAGCCAGACCACCAGCACCGCACTGACCACCACGGCGATCACCGCAAACAGCCAGCGCTGCCAGCCACCGCCATCAGCGAGAAAGCTGAAGGCCGCACCGGTGTTGTAGGCCAGGGTCCAACTGAAATAATCCGGGATCACCACGATCTGCTGGAACATCTCCAGGCTGCCCTCGAAATGAGCCTTGCTGACCTGGTCGATGACCAGCACCAGCACGCTCAATACGAGCCAGCCCAGACGTCCGAAACGACTGGCAGCGTTAGGCATAGTGACGAACCTCGCCTTCACCGCTGATGTTATCGACGCAACGACCGCAGATTTCCGGATGCTCGGGGTTCACGCCGACATCTTCACGGCAGTGCCAGCAACGGGCGCATTTAGGGAAGGCCGACTTGACCACCTTGAGCTTCAGGCCCGGTACATCGGTGGCCACGGCATCTGCCGGAGCCTGGGCGAAAGGCGCCAGGCTTGCGGTGGAGGTGATCAACACAAAGCGCAGTTCATTGCTCAGCTTGGCGAGGTCGGCGGTCAGGCCGTCCTCGGCAAACAGGGTGACTTCGGCTTGCAGGTTGCCACCCACGGCCTTGGCCGCGCGCTGCACTTCCAGCTCCTTGTTCACCGCAACCTTCACGGCCATCACGCCTTCCCAATACTCGCGGCCGAGTTCGAAGTCGGCCGGCAGTTCGGTCAAGCCTTCATACCAGGTGTTGAGCATGACGGACTCGTTACGCTCGCCCGGCAGGTACTCCCACAATTCGTCGGCGGTGAACGCCAGGATCGGTGCGATCCAGCGCACCAGCGCTTCGCTGATGTGGTACAGCGCGGTCTGCGCCGAACGGCGCGCCTTGCTGTTGGCACCGGTGGTGTACTGGCGGTCCTTGATGATGTCGAGGTAGAAACCACCGAGCTCCTGCACGCAGAAGTTGTGGATCTTGGAATAGACATTCCAGAAGCGATACTCGCCGTAGTGTTCCTGCAACTCGCGCTGCAGCAACAGGGCGCGGTCCACGGCCCAACGGTCGAGGGCGAGCATGTCCTCGGCCGGCAGGATGTCGGTGGCCGGGTTGAAACCGGTCAGGTTCGACAGCAGGAAGCGCGCGGTATTACGGATGCGACGGTAGGCATCGGCGCTGCGGGCCAGGATCTGGTCGGAGACGGCGATCTCGCCTGAGTAATCGGTCGAGGCGACCCACAGACGCATGATGTCGGCGCCCAGGGTGTCGTTGATCTTTTTCGGCTCGATCACGTTCTTCAACGACTTGGACATCTTGCGGCCGTTTTCGTCGACGGTGAAGCCGTGGGTCAACAGCTCCCGGTACGGCGCGTGGTTGTCGATGGCGCAACCGGTCAGCAGCGACGAGTGGAACCAGCCGCGGTGCTGGTCCGAACCTTCCAGGTACAGGTCGGCACGCGGGCCGGTCTCGTGGCCCATCGGGTGCGAACCGCGCAGCACGTGCCAGTGAGTGGTGCCCGAGTCGAACCATACGTCGAGGGTGTCGCTGATCTTGTCGTACTGCGGCGCTTCATCACCGAGCAACTCGGCAGCGTCCATCTTGAACCAGGCTTCGATGCCTTCCTGTTCAACGCGCTGGGCCACGAGCTCCATCAACTCGACGGTACGTGGGTGCAGTTCGCCGCTTTCCTTGTGCAGGAAGAACGGGATCGGCACGCCCCAGTTACGCTGGCGGGAGATGCACCAGTCCGGACGGTTGGCGATCATCGAGTGCAGGCGCGCCTGGCCCCAGGCCGGGACGAACCTGGTGCCTTCGACGGCCTTGAGCGAGCGTATGCGCAGGGTTTCGCCGCTGGTCGGCTCTTTGTCCATGCCGATAAACCACTGCGCGGTAGCGCGGTAGATCAACGGGGTCTTGTGGCGCCAGCAGTGCATATAGCTGTGCTGGATGGTGGCGGTTTGCATCAGCGCACCGACTTCACGCAGCTTTTCGATGATTGCAGGGTCGGCCTTGAAGATGAACTGGCCGCCGAAGAACTCCAGCGACGGCACGTACACGCCGTTGCTCTGCACCGGGTTGATGATGTCATCGTTGACCAGCCCGTATTTCTTGCAGATCACGAAGTCGTCCACGCCGTAGGCAGGCGAGCAGTGAACGATGCCAGTACCCGAACCCAGTTCGACGTAGTCAGCCAGGTACACCGGCGACAGGCGGTCGTAGAACGGATGACGGAAGTTGATCAGTTCCAGCGCGGAGCCGGTGGTGGTGGCGATCACCGAACCTTGCAGCTCGTAACGCGCCAGGCAAGGCTCGACCATTTCTTCGGCCAGCACCAGCAGGCGATCGCCAACATCCACCAGCGCGTAGGTGAACTCGGGGTGCACGTTCAGCGCCTGGTTGGCAGGGATGGTCCATGGCGTGGTGGTCCAGATCACGATGGCCGCCGGCTTGGCCAGCGATGCCAGGCCAAAGGCCTCGGCCAGCCTGGCCTCATCGGCAATAGGGAAGGCCACGTCGATGGTCGAGGACTTCTTGTCTTCGTACTCGACTTCCGCCTCGGCCAGGGCCGAGCCGCAGTCGAAGCACCAGTTCACGGGCTTGAGGCCCTTGAACACGAAACCGCCCTTGACGATTTCGGCCAGGGCGCGGATTTCACCGGCCTCGTTCTTGAAATTCATGGTTTTGTAAGGGTTGTCCCACTCGCCCAGGACACCCAGGCGGATGAATTCGGACTTCTGCCCTTCGATCTGCTCGGTGGCGTAGGCACGGCACAGTTCGCGGGTTTTATCCGCGCCCAGGTTCTTGCCGTAGGTCACTTCGACTTTGTGTTCGATCGGCAGGCCATGGCAATCCCAACCCGGGACATACGGCGCGTCGAAGCCCGACAGGGTCTTCGAACGCAGGATCATGTCCTTGAGAATCTTGTTCAGCGCGTGACCGATGTGAATGGTGCCGTTGGCATAAGGAGGGCCGTCGTGCAGGACGAATTTCGGACGATCCTTGCCAATTTCGCGCAACTTTCCGTACAGGCCAATACTGTCCCAGCGCTGCAGGATCTGCGGTTCGCGCTGTGGCAGGCCGGCCTTCATTGGGAAGGCGGTGTCCGGAAGGTTTAGCGTGGCTTTATAGTCGGTCATTTAAGGCTCTTCGGTTAGCGATGGGCGCTAGGTGCGGCTAGTGCACGGGCGGCGGCGACATCCGCATTGATCGCCGTTTTCAACGCCTCAAGGGAGGCGAAACGCTGCTCTTCACGCAGCTTCTGGTGGAAAACCACCGTTAAACGCCGGTCATACAAGTCACCGGCAAAATCCAAAAGGTGAACTTCCAGGTGGGCCTTGCCATCACCTGCAACCGTGGGCCTGACGCCTATGTTGGCGACTCCCGGCCACGATTGGCCGTCGATGTCGACACTCACCAGGTAGACCCCGGTCAGCGGCACACGACGGCGCTTGAGTTGCACGTTGGCGGTTGGCGTGCCCAGTTGGCGCGCCAGCTTCTGGCCGTGCAGTACCCGCCCGGCGATGCGGAACGGGCGACCGAGCAAACGCTCGGCCAAGGCGAAGTCGGCAGCGGCTAGGGCATTACGCACCTGGGTACTGCTCACGCGCAGGCCGTCCAGTTCGACGGTTTGCGCGGCTTCGACGGTAAAACCCTGGTTGACGCCGGCGTGTTGCAGGAAATCGAAATCGCCTACCCGGTCGCAACCAAAACGGAAGTCGTCGCCGACCTCCAGATGCTGCACGCCGAGACCATCGACGAGGATGCGGTCGACAAACTCGGCGGCGCTGAGGCTTTGCAGGCGCTGGTTGAAAGCCAGGCAGAGGACGCGGTCCACGCCTTCTTCAGCCAGCAGTTGCAGTTTGTCTCGCAGGCGGGCCAGGCGGGCCGGCGCCGTTTCCGGGGTGAAGAACTCCCGCGGCTGTGGCTCAAAAATCACCACGCAGCTGGGCACGCCCAACTCGACCGCACGCTCGCGCAGCCTGGCCAGGATAGCCTGGTGGCCACGGTGAACACCGTCAAAGTTGCCAATGGTGGCGACGCAGCCCCGGTGCTCGGGGCGCAGGTTGTGGAGACCTCGAACCAGCTGCATAACGCGCTTCTTGCTCATAAAGTGGTCGATTATAACCACACCCGGCCCCGGACGACAGGCAACAGCGCAGGCCAAATGGATCGATTCGATAAAACAGCCGTTTTATCGCGGCAAACTCTCTACCCCAGCGACTTGCGATTGAAATCGCGCAGGCGAAAACCCTGCAGCAGCAACATCCCGAAGTACACCACCACGCCAGCCATTACCAGCACGCCCAGGCGCATGAAGCGCTCCAGCATATGGCCCTGGTCCCAGGCCGGCATCACGTGCATCAGCGCAAACAGCACGGCCGACATCGCCGCGACCGCCACGAGCAACTTGAGGGTGAACGCGCCCCAGCCGGGCTGCGGTTGGTACATCTGCTGCTTGCGCAGTTGATAAAACAGCAGGCCGGCATTGATACAGGCACCGGCACTGATCGCGAGCGCCAGGCCGGCATGGGCCAGCGGGCCGATAAACACCAGGTTGAGCAGTTGCGTGACGATCAGAGTGAAGATCGCGATCTTCACCGGTGTACGGATGTTTTGCTGGGCATAGAAGCCCGGCGCAAGCACCTTGATCACAATAATGCCGAGCAACCCCACGGAGTACGCCACCAGCGCATGCTGGGTCATCAGGGCGTCGTACGCGTCGAATTGCCCGTATTGAAACAGCGAGACCGTCAAGGGTTCGGCCAGGATTCCCAGGGCCAGGGAGCACGGCAGCACCAGCAGGAAGCACAGGCGCAGGCCCCAGTCGAGAATGCGCGAGTATTCCTGGCGGTCCTTGCTCGCATAGGTGCGCGCCAGGGTCGGCAGCAAAATAGTGCCCAGGGCCACCCCGAGCACGCCGGACGGCAACTCCATCAGGCGGTCGGCGTAGTACATCCACGACACCGAACCGGATACCAGCAACGACGCGAACGCCGTATTGATGATCAGGGAAATCTGACTGACGGACACACCGAGGATCGCCGGCAACATATTGCGCATCACGCGCCAGACGCCGGTGTCCTTGAGGTTCAGGCGTGGCAGCACCAGCATGCCGATCTTTTTCAAATGCGGCAGCTGGTAGAGCAGTTGTGCCAGGCCGCCGGCCAGGACGGCCCACCCCAGGGCCATCACCGGCGGATCGAAGTACGGCGTGAGGAACAGCGCGAAGATAATCATGCTGACGTTAAGCAGCGTCGGCACGAAGGCCGGCACCGAGAAACGATTCCAGGTATTGAGAATCGCCCCGGCAAGCGATGACAGCGAGATCAGCAATATATAAGGAAAGGTCACGCGCAGCAGATCAGTGGTCAGTGCGAACTTTTCCGGGGTATTGGCAAAGCCGGGAGCCGTGGCCCAGATCACCCAGGGCGCGGCGAGCATGCCGAGCACGGTCACCAGCATCAACACCAGTGTCAGAAGGCCCGAGACATAGGCGATAAAGGTGCGGGTCGCCTCCTCCCCCTGTTGAGTCTTGTATTCGGCCAGGATCGGCACGAAGGCCTGGGAGAACGCGCCTTCGGCGAAAATCCGGCGCAACAGGTTGGGCAGTTTAAAGGCAATGAAGAAGGCGTCCGTGGCCATGCTGGCGCCAAAAATGCGTGCCAGCAGGGTGTCACGCACAAACCCCAAAACCCGGGAGATCATCGTGATAGAGCTGACGGCAGCCAACGATTTGAGCAGATTCATTGAAAGAGTTTGCGCCTATAGATAAAGAGCAGGCGAACAAAGCGCCTACTTATGCGATACTGCGCGCCTGCAACAGCACAGCGCCAAAGCTCGCGAGTTTACAGGTCAAGCGCCGGAAATAAATCACCCGCCTCTTCAGATCGACCACTCAGCAGTTCGCATCAGCCGCTCTTGACAACCCATCAAGTCATCGGCATGATTCGCGGCCTATTTTGTTTGCTATTTCCTAAAAAGTCTTTCGAGGAGCTCGACGGTGGCCAACACACCTTCCGCCAAAAAACGTGCAAAACAGGCTGAGAAGCGTCGCAGCCACAACGCCAGCCTGCGTTCCATGGTTCGTACCTACATCAAGAATGTAGTTAAAGCCATCGACACCAAAGACGCTGAAAAAGCCCAAGCTGCTTACGTTCTGGCCGTGCCAGTTATCGACCGTATGGCCGATAAAGGCATCATCCACAAGAACAAGGCCGCTCGTCATAAGAGCCGCCTGAATGGCCACATCAAGGCTCTGAACGTTGCTGCTGCAGCCTAAGTGGTAACAACTGCCACGTGACCTCAGGTTGCGTAACAGTTAAGAAATGCCCCGTACCGAAAGGTCCGGGGCATTTTTGTTTTCTGGAATATGTGGGAGGGGGCTTGCCCCCGATGGCGGTGTATCAGTAAGAAATACTTTGACTGACACACCGTCATCGGGGGCAAGCCCCCTCCCACATTTGAACTCCAGTGTTTTCTTGAGCACAAAAAAACGCCCCGAACCAGTCGGGGCGTTCTTGCTACCGATTGATCAAACCACAATCAATGGTGATGACCGCCTTCACCGTGAACGTGGCCGTGAGCCACTTCTTCCTGGGAAGCGTCGCGAATGGCAACGATCTTCACCTGGAAGTTCAGGCGCTGGCCAGCCAGAGGGTGGTTACCGTCAACGGTCACGTCGTCGCCGTCCAGGTCGCGGATGGTCACGATCTGCATTTGGCCGTCCGGCGCGGAAGCGTGGAACTGCATGCCGACTTCCAGCTCATCAACACCTTCGAACATGCTGCGGCTCAAGGTGCTGACCAGTTCGGCGGAGTATTCGCCGTAGGCATCTTCAGGCTCGACGGCAACGGTCAGTTCATCACCGACTGCCTTGCCTTCCAGCGCCTTTTCCAGGCCAGGGATGATGTTACCCGCGCCTTGCAGGTAGACCAGCGGCGCGCCGCCGGCGGAGCTGTCGATGACCTCACCAGCGTCGTTGGTCAGGGTATAGTCGATGGAGACAGCCTTGTTAGCGGCGATCGTCATGGGGCGAGACCTTTTGCATAAGAATGAAGAACGGACAAGTCTAAACAAGGATTTGTCCGAAAGCGAACAGAACCCGGACGGACGGGACCGACCAACGGTCTCGACGATAACCGGATTCCACCAGGACGACGACCTGCACTGGGTCGCCGAGCTGTCCTGCGGCCACACCCAGCATCTGCGCCACCAGCCGCCGTGGCAGTCGCGCGCCTGGGTGCTCGACCCCGCGCAACGCCTTGAAAAAATAGGCCAACCCTTTGCCTGCGGCTGGTGTGCGCAACAGCACGAATAACGATAACCTTGGCGCCTGATTCGCGGTAGGTGCTCAAGCATAGAGCGCCACCCCAGCCATGCACCTCCAGAGAATTCGCATGCAGACTTTTTTTATCGCGCCCACCGATTTTGGTGTGGGCCTGACCTCCATCAGCCTTGGGCTGGTGCGTACCCTGGAACGAGCCGGGCTGAAAGTCGGTTTTTTCAAACCGATTGCCCAGCCACACCCTGGCGATACCGGCCCCGAGCGCTCCACCGAACTGGTGGCGCGCACTCACGGCCTGAAACCGCCCCAACCCCTGGGCCTGGCCCATGTGGAGCGCATGCTCGGCGACGGCCAGCTGGATGAGTTGCTCGAAGAAATCATCACGCTGTACCAGCAAGCCGCCGTGGGCAAGGACGTGCTGATCGTCGAAGGCATGGTGCCGACCCGCAGCGCCAGTTACGCGGCCCGGGTCAACCTGCACCTGGCCAAGAGCCTGGATGCGGAAGTGATCCTGGTCTCGGCCCCGGAAAACGAAGTGCTCACCGAACTGTCCGGTCGCGTGGAACTGCAGGCTCAACTGTTCGGCGGCCCGAAAGACCCGAAAGTACTCGGCGTCATCCTTAACAAGGTGCGCACCGACGAAAGCATGGAGGCGTTCTCGGCGCGTCTCAAGGAGCACTCGCCGTTGTTGCGCAGCGGTGATTTCCGCTTGCTCGGCTGCATTCCCTACCAGCCGGAACTCAACGCGCCGCGCACCCGCGACGTGGCCGACCTGATGGGTGCGCAGATCCTCAATGCCGGCGACTACGAAACCCGGCGCATGACCAAGATCATCATTTGCGCGCGCACCATGCGCAACACCGTGGAGCTGCTCAAGCCCGGCGTACTGGTCGTAACACCCGGCGATCGCGACGACATCATCCTCGCCGTGAGCCTGGCCGCGATCAACGGCGTGCCGCTGGCCGGCCTGCTGCTGACCAGCGACACCCTGCCCGACCCGCGCATCATGGAGCTGTGCCGCGGTGCATTCCAGGCCGGGTTGCCGGTGCTGTCGGTGAGCACCGGCTCCTACGACACCGCCAACCAGCTCAATAGCCTCAACAAGGAAATCCCCATCGATGACCGCGAGCGCGCGGAGATCATCACCGACTTCGTCGCCAGCCACCTCGATGCACGCTGGCTGCACCAACGCTGCGGCACGCCACGGGAGATGCGCCTGTCCCCTGCGGTATTCCGCTACCAGTTGATCCAGCGCGCCCAGGCTGCCAACAAGCGCATCGTGTTGCCCGAAGGCAGCGAGCCGCTGACCGTGCAGGCCGCTGCGATCTGCCAGGCGCGGGGCATTGCGCGCTGCGTGCTGCTGGCCAAGCCGGCGGACGTGGAAGCCGTCGCTCGCGCCCACGGCATCGATTTGCCCGAAGGCCTGGAGATTCTCGACCCGGACCTGATCCGCCAGCGCTACGTCGAGCCCATGGTTGCCCTGCGCAAGAGCAAGAGTTTGAACGCGCCGATGGCCGAGCAACAGTTGGAAGACACCGTGGTGATCGCCACCATGATGCTCGCCCTGGACGAAGTGGACGGCCTGGTCTCCGGTGTTATCCACTCCACCGCCAATACCATCCGCCCTGCCCTGCAGCTGATTAAAACAGCGCCGGGCTGCACCCTGGTGTCGTCGGTGTTCTTCATGCTGTTCCCCGAGCAGGTGCTGGTGTACGGCGACTGTGTGATGAACCCGCACCCCAGCGCTGCGGAGCTGGCGGAAATTGCCCTGCAAAGCGCCGACTCGGCGGCCGCGTTCGGCATCGCCCCGCGCGTGGCGATGATCAGTTATTCCAGCGGCGATTCGGCCAGCGGCGAGGAAGTGGAAAAAGTCCGCGAGGCCACCCTGCTCGCCCACGAACAGCAAAGCTCACTGCTGATCGACGGCCCGCTGCAATACGACGCTGCCGCCAACGAAAGCGTGGCCCGACAATTGGCGCCCAACAGCCAGGTCGCCGGCAAGGCCACGGTATTCGTGTTCCCCGACCTGAACACCGGCAACACCACCTACAAAGCCGTGCAGCGCAGCGCCGATTGCGTGAGCCTGGGGCCGATGCTCCAGGGCCTGCGCAAACCGGTCAACGACCTGCCACGCGGCGCCCAGGTGGACGACATCGTATACACCATCGCCCTCACCGCGATCCAAGCCGCCAACCGACCTATGGATATCTAAATGCTGGATTTTCTACCTGCCGCCGTACGTGGGGTGATCGCGTCCCTGCTGCTGGCACTGAACACGATCCTGCTGTGCTCGTTCCTGTTTATCGTCGCGCTGTTCAAGGCGCTGCCCTTCGCCAAGCGCTTCAGCGAATGGTTGATGAATCACACCCACGAAGCCTGGGTCACCAACAACAAGGGCTGGATGAATCTGGTGCGGCGCACGCGTTGGCACCTGAGCGGCCTCGAAGGCCTGGATTACCAGCATTCGTATCTGGTCACCAGCAACCATCAGAGCTGGGTCGACATCATGGTGCTGCAATACGTGCTCAATCGACGGATTCGCCCGCTGAAGTTCTTTCTCAAGCAGGAACTGATCTGGGTCCCGGTGATTGGCCTGGCGTGGTGGGCCCTGGGCTTTCCGTTCATGAAGCGCTACAGCAAGGCTTACCTGGAAAAACACCCGGAAAAGAAAGGCAAGGACCTGGAAACCACTCGCAAGACCTGTGCGAAGTTTCGCGACAACCCCGTGGGCATCTTTAACTTCGCCGAGGGCACGCGGTTTACCCCGGGCAAGCACGCGCAACAGAAGTCGCCGTTTCGCTATCTGCTCAAGCCCAAGGCCGGCGGAATCGCGTTTGTGCTGGATGCCATGGGTGAGCAATTGAAGTCACTGGTGAATGTGACTATCCACTACCCGGCCGGGCGTCCGGGGTATTGGGATTTGCTGTGCGGAAATGTGAAGGACGTGCTGGTGCAGTTCGAAGAAGTGCGGATTCCGGCCGAGTTTATTGGCAGGAATTATGAGCAGGATGGGGAGTATCGGTTGGCGTTCCAGGGCTGGATCAACCAGCTGTGGGAAGACAAGGATGCCTTGCTGGACAAGCTGCACACCGATTTCCCAGACAAAAGATGAGCAAAATGTGGGAGGGGGCTTGCCCCCGATAGCGGCCTCTGGGTTGGGCGGGATGTTGGATTGGGTTGAGTACATATCCGTTTCTGCGGTAACGGCTGCTAATGGTTCCGCTTTTACAGCGGCTCACTTTTGAAAAGCGCAAAAGTAAGCAAAACGCTCTTGCCCCACCACTCGGCACCTCGCTTGGGCTCGGTGTGCCCGAACGAAGGCTTGAATCCGTGGGCCGCCGCGGATTCAAGCCTTCGTTCGGCCAGCGTGGTTTAACGGGGCGCCTGAGATCAAAAGCAGATCAAGAGCGGCTCGCTTCGCATCGTGGTTACGGTTGGGCGCTGCTGAGTTGTGTAGATACCTATGCCCCGATTACCGAGTGTCAGTCACTGCATCTTTTGACTGACACACCGCTATCGGGGGGCAAGCCCCCTCCCACATTTGACCGAGTACTGGTTTAGATCGCGCCGCGCTGGCGCAACAGTTCCAGCACTTGCTTGACGCTGTCTTCCAGCGACAGGGCCTGGGTGTCGATCACCAGGTCGGCATTCAATGGCACGTCGTACGGGAACGACTCACCCGGGATGTTATCCCCACCGGCAGCGTACAGACCTTGCGGATCACGCTCGGCGCACACCAATGGCGACGCTTGCACGTACACCGTCAGCAGGCGATCGCTGCCAATCAGCGCCTTGGCCTGTTCACGACCTTCGGCATCCGGGGCGACGAACGCGGCCAGGGTCAGCAGGCCGGCTTCGTTGAACTGGCGCGCCACGTGAGCGGCACGCCGCCAGTTTTCGGTACGCCCGGCGCGGTCCTGCGGCAGCCCTTTGTTCAGGTCGTGACGCAGGTTCTGGCCGTCCAGTACGAACACCGCACGGCCCATGTCGAACAGCTTGCGCTCAACCGCGTAAGCCAAGGTGCTCTTGCCGGCGCCGGACAGGCCGCTGAACAACACCGTGGCCGGCTGCTGGCCGAAGCGCAGGGCACGTTCTTCGGTGGCCACATGGGCCAACTTGCCGTGCTGCGCCGCGCTGCCATGGGTCACGGGCGGGGCAATGATCATGCCCGCCGCAACGGTGCCATTGGTCAAACGGTCGATGACGATAAAGGCGCCGGTGGTGCGGTTGCTGTCGTAACCGTCCAGGGCGATGGCGGCGTCCAGGCTGACCTTGACCCGGCCAATCTCGTTCAACTGCAGGGAACTGGCCGGGCCTTCGGCCAGGGTGTTCACGTCCACACGGTGCACGATGCTGGTGATGGAACCCGGCACGTAGCTGGTGGCGCGCTTGATGTCGTATTTCTTGCCCGGCAGCATCGGCTCCTCGGCCATCCACACCAGCATGGCGTCGAAGGCGTCGGTCACTTGCGGCACGTTGTCGGCGTGTACCAGCAGGTCGCCACGGGAGATATCGATCTCGTCTTCCATGGTCAGCGTCACCGCTTGACCGGGACCTGCGTGTTCCAACTCGCCCTCGAACGTGACGATGGATTTGACGCGGCTGCTCTTGCCCGACGGCAGCACCACGACTTCGTCGCCCTTGTGCACGATGCCGCTGGCCAGGGTGCCGGCAAAACCACGGAAGTTCAGGTTCGGACGATTGACGTACTGCACCGGGAAACGCAGGTCGGTGTAGTTGCGGTCGTTGGCGATCTCGACGGTTTCGAGGATCTCCATCAGCGACTGACCGGTGTACCAGGGCGAACGCTCGCTCTTGTTCACCACGTTGTCGCCCTTGAGCGCCGACATCGGCACAAAGGCCAGGGTGCTCGGCTTGAAGGCGATGCCGTCGGCGAACTTGAGGTAATCGGCCTTGATCGACTCGAACACGCTTTGGTCAAAGCCGTTGATGTCCATCTTGTTGACGGCGACCACGATGTGCTTGATACCCAGCAGCGAGGCGATGAAGCTGTGGCGACGGGTCTGGGTCTGCACGCCGTAGCGGGCGTCGATCAGGATGATCGCCAGGTCACAGGTGGAGGCGCCGGTAGCCATATTGCGGGTGTACTGCTCATGGCCCGGGGTGTCGGCGATGATGAATTTGCGCTTGGCGGTGGAAAAGTAGCGGTAGGCCACATCGATAGTGATGCCCTGCTCACGCTCGGCCTGCAGGCCGTCGACCAGCAAGGCCAGGTCAATGTCATCGCCAGTGGTGCCGGATTTTTTCGAATCGCGGGTGATGGCTTCCAGGTGATCTTCGTAGATCATCTTGGAGTCGTGCAGCAGGCGCCCGATCAGGGTGCTCTTGCCGTCGTCGACGTTGCCACAGGTCAGAAAGCGCAACATTTCCTTGCGCTCGTGCTGGCCCAGGTAGGCGAGGATGTCCTCGCTGATCAAATCAGATTGATGCGACATGACAGCCCCTTAGAAATAGCCTTGACGTTTTTTATCTTCCATCGAGCCTGCACCATCGTGGTCGATGACACGGCCCTGGCGCTCGGAAGTTCGCGTCAGGAGCATTTCCTGAATGATGTCCGTCAGCGTCTCGGCTTCGGACTCCACCGCGCCCGTCAACGGGTAGCAGCCAAGGGTACGGAAACGGACTTTCTTTTTGACGATGCGGGCTTTGTCTTCGTCGGACAGGTGCTCGAGGATGCGGTCGTCGTCGATCATGATCAACGTGCCGTTCTTCTCGATCACATCGCGCTCGGCGGCGAAGTACAGCGGCACGATCGGGATGCCTTCCAGGTAGATGTACTGCCAGATGTCCAGCTCGGTCCAATTGGACAGCGGGAACACACGGATCGACTCGCCCTTGTTGACGTTGCCGTTGTAGACGTTCCACAGCTCCGGGCGCTGGTTTTTCGGATCCCAGCGGTGCTTGCTGTCGCGGAATGAGTACACGCGCTCTTTGGCACGGGATTTCTCTTCATCGCGACGCGCGCCGCCAAAGGCAGCGTCGAAACCATGCTTGTCCAGGGCCTGCTTGAGGCCCTCGGTCTTCATGATATCGGTGTGCTTGGCGCTGCCATGGGTGAAGGGGTTGATGCCCTGCGCCACACCGTCCGGGTTGACGTGGGTGATCAGGTCCAGGCCCAGTTCCTCGACCATTTTGTCGCGGAACGTGTACATCTCCTGGAATTTCCAGCGGGTGTCGACGTGCATCACCGGGAACGGCAGTTTGCCCGGGAAGAAGGCCTTGCGTGCCAGGTGCAGCATCACGGCGGAGTCTTTACCGATCGAGTAGAGCATCACCGGGTTGTCGAACTCGGCGGCGACCTCGCGGATGATGTGGATGCTTTCCGCCTCCAGCTGTTTCAGATGCGTCAGTTTGTCGACCATGGCTACTCACGGAAAAACGATCTTGTGGACGGCCAGCGGGCCGTGTTCGAGCGGGGCATGCTAGCACAGCACCTGCTTCTATTCAGGGCGCCAACTAGATCGAAACGGTATATGAATATACCCCTGAGTTTGGCCTGGAATGCGGTCAAGTGTGGGAGGGGGCTTGCCCCCGATAGCGGTGGATCAGTGAAATAGGTACTGACTGACACACCGCAATCGGGGGCAAGCCCCCTCCCACATTAAGTCCCGCTGTATGGCTCAGATCGGGTTCGGGCAATCGATGAACAGGTGTTCCAGGGCAAAGCGTCGCGCCAGGTAATCGCCCAGTGCCTGCACGCCATAACGCTCGGTGGCGTGATGGCCGGCGGCGATGAAGCTGATGTCGTTTTCGCGGGCGCTATGGAAGGTCTGCTCGGACGCTTCGCCGCTGATAAACAGGTCGACGCCCGCGGCAATCGCATTGTCGATATAGCCCTGGCCGCCCCCGGTGCACCAACCGACGCGGCGGATCATCTCGCTGCCTTCGATCAACAGCGGCTCGCGGCCCATCACGTCCTGCACGCGACGGGCAAAGTCACGTGGTGACAGCGGCTCGGCGAGCGAGCCGACCAGGCCAACCACTTTGGGGTTGCCGGGGTCCAGCGGGCCTTCGACGGTAATGTCCAGTTGCCTGGCAAGCTGCACGTTATTGCCGACATCGGGGTGCAGATCCAGGGGCAGGTGGTAGGCCAGCAGGCTGATGTCGTGCTTGAGCAAGGTTTTCAGGCGACGCTGCTTCATGCCGGTGATGCAGGGGTTCTCACCCTTCCAGAAATACCCGTGGTGCACCAGGATCAGGTCAGCCTGGGCTTCGACGGCGGCGTCCAGCAGGGCCTGGCTGGCAGTGACGCCGCTGACGATGCGCATCACCTGGGGCCGGCCCTCGACTTGCAGGCCGTTGGGGCAATAATCGGCGATTTTCAGGCTGCCAAGGTAGCGGTCCGCTTCCTCGACGAGGGTGGTAAGGGGGACGGCCATAAAAGACTCCTAAATATCCGGTTCGCAGGCGTCACAGCCTCGTATAATGCGCGACATTATGGGCGCTCCCGCGCCCCCTGCAACCTGTCAGGACTTACTTGATGCTCAAGGCGCTGCGTTTTTTTGGATGGCCATTGCTGGCTGGCGTGCTGATCGCGATGCTGATTATTCAGCGTTATCCCCAGTGGGTCGGCCTGCCCAGCCTGGATGTGAACCTGCAGCAGGCCCCGCAAACCAGCACCGTGGTGCAAGGCCCGGTGACCTATGCCGACGCCGTGGTCATCGCCGCCCCCGCCGTGGTCAACCTGTACACCACCAAGGTGATCAACAAACCGGCGCATCCCCTGTTCGAAGACCCGCAGTTCCGCCGCTATTTCGGTGATAACGGGCCCAAGCAGCGCCGCATGGAGTCCAGCCTCGGTTCCGGGGTGATCATGAGCCCGGAAGGCTACATCCTCACCAACAACCACGTGACCACCGGCGCCGACCAGATCGTGGTGGCCCTGCGTGACGGCCGCGAGACCCTGGCCCGCGTGGTGGGCAGCGATCCGGAAACCGATCTTGCGGTACTGAAGATCGACCTGAAGGATTTACCGTCGATCACCCTCGGCCGCTCCGACGGCCTGCGCGTGGGTGACGTGGCGCTGGCCATCGGCAACCCGTTCGGCGTCGGCCAGACGGTGACCATGGGCATCATCAGCGCCACCGGGCGTAACCAGCTGGGCCTTAACAGCTACGAAGACTTCATCCAGACCGACGCGGCGATCAACCCCGGCAACTCCGGCGGCGCGCTGGTGGATGCCAATGGCAACCTGACAGGCATCAACACGGCGATTTTCTCCAAGTCCGGCGGCTCCCAGGGCATCGGTTTTGCGATCCCGGTGAAGCTGGCGATGGAGGTGATGAAGTCGATCATTGAACACGGCCAGGTGATTCGCGGCTGGCTGGGCATTGAAGTCCAGCCCTTGACCAAGGAACTGGCCGAGTCGTTCGGCCTGACCGGGCGCCCGGGCATCGTGGTCGCGGGGATCTTCCGCGACGGCCCGGCGCAGAAAGCCGGCCTGCAACTGGGCGATGTGATCCTCAGCATCGACGGCGCACCCGCCGGTGATGGCCGCAAGTCGATGAACCAGGTGGCGCGGATCAAGCCGACTGACAAGGTGGCGATCCAGGTGATGCGCAACGGCAAGGAAATCAAGCTTTCGGCGGAAATCGGCCTGCGCCCGCCGCCGGCCACGGCACCGGTGAAGGAAGAGGAATAAGCGGCAGTGCACCCGTGCCCGTTCGCGGGCGCTGGTGCATTGATATGACATAGCAATCTTTCTCATTAGACATGTTATATTGTTTCAATATCGACATTGGAACGCTCTATCATGCCGTCTCGAAAATTTGCCCCCCTGGCCGGCCTGGCCCTGGGTTTGCTGCTCGACCCTGCCTACGCCGAAGAAAACACCCTGGAACTGGACACCATCAGCGTCACCACCGATGCCTATGAGTCGGCAACCGGCCCGGTGCAGGGTTACCGCGCGACCCGCTCAGCCAGCGCCACCAAGACCGACACCGCCCTGCGCGATATCCCGCAATCGATCAGCGTGATTCCCGCCACGGTGCTCAAGGACCTGGGCAGCACCAGTGTGGAGCGTGCACTGGAATTTGCCGGCGGCGTCTCGAAGCAAAACAATTTCGGCGGCCTGACCCTTTACGAATACAGCGTGCGCGGCTTCACCACCTCAGAGTTCTACCAGGACGGCTTCAGCGCCAATCGCGGCTACCCGAGCACGCCGGACGCGGCGAACATCGAACGCATCGAAGTGCTCAAGGGGCCGGCCGCCAGCCTGTACGGGCGTGGCGATCCAGGCGGTACAGTGAATATCGTCAGCAAGAAACCCCAGCCCGAGGCCTTCACCACGCTGCAAACCAGCGCGGGCAGCTGGGATCGCTACCGCACCGCGCTGGACGTGAATACGCCGCTCGACAGCGAAGGCCGCGTGCTGTCGCGGGTGAACCTGGCGGTTGAAGACAATCACAGTTTCCGCGATCACGTGGACGCCAAGCGAGTGTTCGTCGCGCCGTCCTTCAGTTGGGAACTGGACCCGGATACCACTCTGCTGGTGGAAAGCGAATTCGTGCGCCATGCCTCCACCTTCGACCGCGGCATTGTCGCCAACACCGGCATGTCCCACTCCACGTTCCTTGGCGAGCCGGACGACGGCAATATCCGCAACCACAACAACCGCATCCAGGCCGCGCTGGAACATCACCTTAACGATGCCTGGAAGCTGCGCCTGGCCAGTCATTACAAACAAGGCAGCCTGTGGGGCGACGCCTCGGAAAGCCGTGCGCTGAACGCCGACGGCCACTCCGTCAACCGCCGCTACCGCGAGCGCTCTACCGGTTGGCACGACAGCATCACCCAACTGGAACTGCGCGGGCTGTTCGATATCGGCAGCTGGCAGCATGAACTGCTGGTCGGCACCGAGTACGAGGACTACCGCAAGAAGGAACGAGTGACCGCCATTGGCGGCAGCAACTACCCCATTGATCTCTACAACCCGGTCTACGGCCAGCCAAAACCCAATGGCACGCGCACCGGTACCGATTTCTTCGAGCAGACCCAAAGCCATGCGCTGAACCTGCAGGACCAGATCGTCTTCACCGACCGCCTGCGCGGCATGGTGGGCGCGCGCTTCGAGCATTTCGACCAGAGCACCGACGACTTCACCCGCAACCACGCCAAAAGCCGGCAAACCCACGACGCCTTCACCCAACGCGCCGGTCTGCTCTATCAACTCACACCGCAGGTTGGGGTATTCGCCAACGCCTCCACCTCATTCAAGCCCAACAGCGGCCTGGATGCCGGTGGCAAGACCTTCAAGCCCGAAGAAGGTGTGGGGTATGAAGTCGGGGTCAAGAGCGAGCTGTTTGACGACCGCCTCAGCGCCACCCTCGCCGCCTTCCATATCGAGAAGGAAAACGTGCTGACCCTGGACCCGGCGACCAACACCAACCGCGCCATGGGCAAGGCGCGCAGCCAGGGCCTGGATCTGCAACTGACCGGGCAGGTCACCGACGCCATCCGCGTGATCGGCGCGTTGGCCTACATCGACGCCGAAGTGACCAAGGGCGATAAAACCATTCCTGCCGGCAGCCGTATCCTCGGCGTCGCCAAACGCAGCGGCAGTCTGTTGGGGGTGTACCAATTCCAGGACGGCGCATTGCGCGGTTCGGACCTGGGGGCGGCGTTTACCTATGTCGGTGATCGCTCCGGTGAGGCGGGGACAGGTTTTGAACTGCCCGCTTACCACACCGTCGACCTGCTGGCGCATTACAAGGCGACGGAGAATGTCACCGTGGGGCTGAACCTCAACAACCTGTTCAACGAGAAGTACTACGAGCGGTCCTACAGCAGCTACTGGGTCAACCCCGGCGAGCCGCGCAACGTCACCGTCAGCCTGAGCCTAAACCTCTGACAGATATGGGGCTAAATGTGGGAGGGGGCTTGCCCCCGATGGCGATGTGTCAGTCACTGATGTACTTACTGACTCTCCCTCATCGGGGGCAAGCCCCCCTCCCACATTTGGATCGCGGACCGGCAAATGATACCGGTCGGCTCTAAGGCCGCCGCGCTTTTGCTTTTGATCTCAGGCGCCCCGTTAAACCACGCTGGCCGAACGCAGGCTTGAATCCGTGGGTAACCCGGCAGGACGCCGGGTTAGCCGCACTGGGCCAGGGATGGCCCATTGCGGCGGCCCACGGATTCAAGCCGGAGAGAGGGCACACCGAGCCTAGGCGAGGTGCCGAGTGGTGGGGCAAGAGCGTTTTGCTTACTTTTGCACTTTTCAAAAGTGAGCCGCTGTAAAAGCGGAACCGTTAGCAGCCGTTACCGCAGAAACGGATATGTACTCGATCTGATCCAACATCCTGGTCGGCCCAGAGGCCGCCATCGGGGGCAAGCCCCCTCCCACAATTGGATCACCGCAAGGCGTGATTACAGCCTAACCGGCGCTCTTTCGCAGAGGGTATTGAGCGCCGCCGCCCACTGCGGGTCATCATTCAAGCACGGCACCAATATCAACTCCTCGCCTCCCGCCTCACGGAACTGTTCCAGCCCGCGATCACCGATTTCTTCCAGGGTCTCGATGCAATCGGCGACAAACGCGGGGCACATCACCAGCAGTTTTTTCACGCCTTGCTGCGCCAATGCCTCAAGACGCGCCTCGGTGTAGGGTTCGATCCACTTGGCGCGGCCCAGGCGCGACTGGAACGCCACCGACCACTTGCCATCCGGCAGCCCCAACCGCTCGGCCACGTCGCGGGCAACGCTGAAGCATTGCGCGCGATAACAGGTGGCAAGCACCTCAGGCGAGGCATTTTTGCAGCAATCGGCATCCTTGAAACAATGCTGGCCGGTCGGGTCGAGCTTGGTCAGGTGACGCTCGGGCAAGCCGTGAAAACTCAACAGCAGGTGATCGTAAGCCTGTTCCACATGCGGTCGTACACTGGCGGCCAGGGCATCGAGGTACTCAGGCTGGTCGTAGAACGGCTGCAGGATCGAGAATTGCACCTTCAGTTTCTTGTCACGCACCACGCGCCTGGCTTCTTCTATCACCGTGGTCACAGTGCTGTCGGCAAACTGCGGGTACAGCGGCGCCAGCGTCACTTTCTGAATGCCCTGGGCGGCCAGGCGCGTCAGCACCGTTTCAAGGGATGGCTCGCCATAACGCATCGCCAGTTCTACCGGGCCCTGGGTCCATTGCGCGGTCATCTGCTGCTGCAGGCGACGGCTGAGGACTACCAGCGGCGAGCCTTCGTCCCACCAGATGGACGCATAGGCATGCGCCGACTGCTCGGGGCGTTTGATCAGGATCAGCGACACCAGCAAGCGACGTACCGGCCACGGCAGGTCGATGACATAAGGGTCCATCAGGAACTGATTGAGGTAGCTGCGCACATCGGCCACCGAAGTGGACTTTGGCGAGCCCAGGTTGACCAGTAACAACGCGTGATCGGTCATGCAACATCCTATCTTTAGAGGCGGCTGGACAAGTCGTCCAGGGCCGCACGCAATTCAGTGAACTGGAAAGTGAAACCTGCGGCCAGCAGCCGCTCAGGCAGTGCCTTTTGCCCGCCAAGCAATAAACCCGACAACTCGCCCAACCCGACCTTCAGCGCAAAGGCCGGCATCGGCATGAACGCCGGACGGTGCAGCACCTGGCCCAGCGTCTTGGCGAACTCGCGGTTGCGCACCGGGTGGGGCGCGCAGGCATTATAAGGACCACGGGCGTCAGCCTTGTGCAGAAGAAAATCAATCAGGGCGATTTGATCGCGTATATGCACCCATGGCATCCACTGGCGGCCATTGCCGATAGGCCCGCCCAGCGCCAGTTTGAACGGCAGCAACAGGCGCGACAAAAAGCCGCCCTCGGCCGCCAGCACCAGGCCGGTACGCACCAGCACCACGCGAATGCCCAAGGCCTCGGCACGCGCGGCGGTTTCTTCCCAGGCGATACACAACTGGCTGGGAAAATCATCCTGCACCGGGCCGCTGTCTTCAGTCAGTTCGCGCTCGCCGCCGTCGCCATACCAGCCCACGGCGGAACCCGAGATCAGCACCGCCGGTTTCTGCTCCAGGCGTTCCAACCACGCCAGCAGACTTTCGGTCAGGCTGATGCGACTGCTCCACAGCAATGCCTTGCGCTTGTGAGTCCAGGGACGGTCGGCAATCGGTGCACCGGCCAGGTTGACCACCGCGTCCACCGCGCCGATCACGCCCTGCAGGCGCCCAACGCCCAGCACCTGCGCGCCGCAAATACGCGCCACGGATTCGGGTGTACGACTCAACACGGTCAAGCGATGGCCCTGGGCAAGCCAGTGCCGGCACAGTTGACGGCCGATCAAGCCGGTACCGCCGGTCAGCAAAATATGCATGGGACTCTCCTCATGTAACGTTCGCCGCCGCTCACTGGTCTATTTTATAAGCAGGGATCGATTTGATATTCGAGCGTGACGATCGTTTAGCCTGTTGGCTTAACCATAGGTCACGTCACACAATCAGGCACGCCAAAACTTATACCAAAAAACAATATTGTACAGCTATTAGTGTCGGCGTAGTCTGTACCCAACGGTAAAACGAGGCCTCCCATGACTGTCCCCATCGCGATCATAGGTGCCGGCATCGCCGGTCTCTCCGCCGCCCGAGCGTTACGAGACGCGGGGCACGTTGTACACCTCTTCGATAAAAGCCGCGGCAGCGGCGGCCGTATGTCCAGCAAGCGCAGCGACGCCGGCGCGCTGGACATGGGCGCTCAATATTTCACCGCCCGCGACCGGCGCTTCGTCAACGAGGTGCAGCGCTGGCAAAGCCATGGCTGGGCCGAACAGTGGAAACCCCAGCTGTACAACTTCAAGGCCGGCCAGCTGACGCCCTCCCCCGATGAACAGATCCGCTGGGTCGGTACCCCGCGCATGAGCGCCATTACCCGCGCCCTGCTCGATGACCTGCCGGTGGAGTTCGGTTGCCGCATTACCGAAGTATTCCAGGGCACCCGGCACTGGAACCTGCTCGATGCCGATGGCGGCAGTCACGGCCCGTTCAGCCATGTGATCATCGCCACGCCGGCGCCCCAGGCCACCACCCTGCTGGCCGCCGCACCGAAGCTGGCGAGCGCCGTGGCCGGGGTGAAAATGGAGCCGACCTGGGCCATCGCCCTGGCCTTCGACACGCCTCTGGATACGCCGATGGAAGGCTGCTTCGTGCAAGACAGCGCGCTTGACTGGCTGGCGCGCAACCGCAGCAAACCCGGGCGTGACGTCAGCCTCGACACCTGGGTGCTGCATGCCACCAGCACCTGGAGCAAGGCACACCTGGACCTGCCCAGGGAAGCCGTGATCGAACACCTGCACGGCGCCTTCGCCGAATTGCTGCACTGCGCCATGCCCGCGCCGTCATTCAGCCTGGCCCACCGCTGGCTCTACGCCAGGCCGTCCAGCAGTCATGAGTTCGGCGTGCTGGCCGATGCCGACCTGGGCCTGTTCGTCTGCGGCGACTGGTGTCTGTCCGGGCGCGTCGAAGGCGCCTGGCTCAGCGGCCAGGAGGCGGCGCGACGGTTGATCGAGCACCTGCAATGAACCGCTTGAATCCGGCCAAATTGTTGCTGTCGAAATGGACCGCGACATCCCCGAAAAACAAGGAAAAACACTTCCTCGTCACCGAACTGTTCCGTGACGAGGAAGGCACCGTTTTGGAAATCGAACTGCAAGCGGTGATGACGCGGCGCAGCGAACGCCTCCCATGGCAGGCCCTGCAGAACCCTGAACGCTGGAAAATGGGCTGGACGTAAATCCGGGCGAAAATACCTATACAAAATTATTGACTTGTACAAGATCAAATCTATGATGAGACTTAGTTGTACAGGGATTAAAAACTGTACAGGAATTTTGCAGAGGTTTACCCATGCCCCCTTCCGTGAAACCCAAGATCGGCATCAGCGCCTGCCTGCTGGGCGAAAACGTGCGTTTCAACGGCGGGCATAAGCAATCCCTCCTGTGCACCCAGACCCTGGCCGACTACTTCCACTACGTGCCGTTGTGTCCCGAAGTCGCCATCGGCCTGGGCATTCCCCGTGAAACCATTCGCCTGGTCGGCGACGCGGCCAACCCGCAGGCCGTGGGCACCGTACACCGCGAACTCAACGTGACCCAGCCGCTGGATGAATACGGCCAGCAGATGGCGGCCGAGCACACCGACCTGTGCGGCTACATCTTTATGCAGAAGTCGCCCTCCTGTGGCCTGGAGCGGGTCAAGGTGTACCGTGAGAACGGCGCACCGGTGGATGGCGGCGGGCGCGGTATCTACGCCCAGGCGTTCTGCGCGCGCCACCCCAACCTGCCGGTGGAAGAGGACGGTCGCCTGAATGATCCGGTATTGCGTGAAAACTTCCTCACCCGCGTATTCGTCTACGCCAGCTGGCAACAATTGCTCGCCGAAGGCCTGACGCGTCACCGCCTGCTGGCCTTCCATTCGCGCTACAAATACTTGTTGATGGCCCACAGCCCGGCGCATTACAAAAGCCTCGGCCACCTGCTGGGCAGCATGACCAAGGACACCCACCTGGACGAATTGGCCAGTTGCTACTTCAGCGACCTGATGACCGGCCTGACCAAGTGCGCTACCCGTGGCACCCACACCAATGTGCTGCAACACATCAGCGGCTACCTCAAGCAGGCGATCAGCGCCGATGACAAACAGGAAATGCAAACCGTCATCAGCCAGTACCGCCAGGGCATCGTGCCGCTGGTGGTGCCGCTCACGCTGCTCAAGCATCACTTTCGTCAACACCCGGACCGCTACATTGCGCAGCAGGCCTACCTGCAGCCGCACCCGGAAAACCTCAGCCTGCGCAATGCGATCTAGACCATGACAGTTGCCCTGCAAGACGAACCCGGCGAAGACATCGCCCAAGCCCTGCAAAATGGCTGGCTGCCGATCCGCGAGGTGGCGCGCCAGACCGGCGTCAATGCCGTGACCCTGCGCGCATGGGAGCGCCGTTACGGCCTGATCGTGCCCCAGCGCACGCCCAAGGGGCATCGCTTGTTCAGCGCCGACCACGTGCAACGCATCCATGCCATCCTCACCTGGCTCAATCGCGGCGTGCCGGTCAGCCAGGTAAAAGGCCTGATCGACTCCGCCCAAGCCTCCCCCGAACCGATGGAAAACGAATGGCACACCTTGCGCCAAACCTTGCTGACGGCCATCGCTGAGCTGGCCGAACGTCGGGTCGACGATGCCTTCAATCAGGCCATGGCGCTCTACCCGCCACGCACCTTGTGCGAGCAATTGATGCTGCCACTGCTCAGCGAGCTGGAACAGAAGTGGCAGGGTCAGTTCGGCGCACAGATGGAGCGGGTATTTTTCCTGTCCTGGTTGCGCAGCAAGTTCGGCGCGCGCATTTACCACAACAACCGGCAACTACACGGCGCCCCGCTGCTGCTGATCAACCATTCCGACTTGCTCCTGGAGCCGCACCTGTGGCTCAGCGCCTGGCTGGCCAGCAGCGCCGACTGCCCGGTGGAGGTGTTCGACTGGCCGCTGCCCCCCGGCGAACTGGCGCTGGCGGTGGAACACCTGCAACCGCGCGCCGTATTGCTGTATTCCAGCAAGGCGCTGCAGGTCGCGGCACTCACGAAACTGCTGGCGGGCATTGGTTGCCCGATATTGATTGCCGGACCGGCGGTCTGCATCCACCACGCCGAGTTGGCCGTATTAACCCGTGATATCCCCGAGTTGTTCGTCGCCGAAGACCCGTTGGCGGCCCACCAGATATTGATCCAGCGTGGAATCGTCTAAATGCACTTGATCTGGCTGCGCACCGACCTGCGCCTTCACGACAACACCGCCCTGACTGCCGCCAGCCAGCGAGGCCCGGTCGCGGCCATTTACCTGATCACCCCGCAACAATGGCTGGCCCACGATGATGCGCCGTGCAAGGTGGACTTCTGGCTGCGCAACCTGCACGCGTTAGAGCAAGCGCTCGCAGACGTGAACATCCCGCTGCTGATCCGCCAGGCCGACACCTGGGACCAGGCGCCAGGCGTATTGAGCCAGCTATGCCGGGAGCTCAAGGTTGAGGCGGTGCACGTCAACGAGGAATACGGGATTCACGAGAGCCGTCGCGACAGTGCCGTGGCCCGGGCCCTGGAAGCAGACGGCGTGACCTTCCACAGCTACCTCGACCAGCTGTTCTTCCAGCCGGGCAGTGTGTTGACCAAGTCCGGCACCTACTTTCAAGTGTTCAGCCAGTTCCGCAAGGTCTGCTACACCCGTCTGCACAGCGCCTTGCCGCCTTTGGTGGCAAGCCCCAAGGCCCAGGCCGTGCTCGACCTGCAAAGCGATGCCATCCCCACCACCGTCGAAGGTTTCGCGCCCCCCAGTGAAAGCTTGCGCGCCCTCTGGCCCGCCGGTGAAGACGAGGCGCGCCGGCGCCTCGACGCCTTCGCCGATGAGCAGATCAGTTACTACAGGGACGAGCGCGACTTTCCCGCCAAGCCCGGCACCAGCCAGTTGTCCGCCTACCTTGCCGCCGGGGTCGTATCGCCGCGCCAGTGTCTGCACGCCGCGTTGCAGTCCAACCAGGGCGAATTCGAAAGCGGTGACATCGGTACGATCACCTGGATCAACGAACTGCTGTGGCGTGAATTCTACAAACACATCCTCGTGGGCTACCCGCGCGTCTCCCGCCACCGTGCGTTCCGCCCCGAAACCGAAGCGGTGGCCTGGCGCGACGCCCCCAAGGACCTGGCCGCCTGGCAACAGGCGCGCACCGGCTTGCCGATCATCGATGCGGCCATGCGCCAACTGCTGGAAACCGGCTGGATGCACAACCGCCTGCGCATGGTGGTGGCGATGTTCCTGACCAAGAACCTGCTGATCGATTGGCGCGAAGGCGAGCGCTTCTTTATGCGACACCTGATCGACGGCGACCTGGCAGCCAACAACGGCGGCTGGCAGTGGAGTTCCTCGACGGGCACCGACTCGGCGCCGTATTTCCGGATTTTCAGCCCGCTGAGCCAGTCGGAAAAATTCGACAGCGAAGGGTTGTTCATCAAGCACTGGCTGCCGGAACTGGCCACGTTGAATAAAAAAGAAGTGCACAACCCCGAAGCCGCTGGCGGTCTGTTCGGCGTGGCCGACTACCCGCGCGCCATTGTCGACCTGAAGAAATCCCGCGAACGCGCCCTCGCCGCCTTTCGCAGCCTGCCTTCGCGTCAGGAGATGGCCGATCATGAGTGACTTCCTGCGCCATTTCGGCCACACCTTTGCCACGCTGAACAAGCACAACCTGCACCTGCTCGACAGCCTGTACAGCGACGACATCCTGTTTGCCGACCCGCTGCATGAAGTCCACGGCCTGCCCGAGCTGCATCGCTACTTCGCGCAGCTGTACAGCAACGTCAACCAGCTGGACTTCGAGTTCCACGGCTTCGACCAAACGGGCGAAGGCGAAGGCTACCTGCGCTGGACCATGAACTTTCGTCACCCGCGCCTGGCCGGCGGCGAGCTGATCAGTGTGCAAGGTTGTTCCCACCTGATGTGGCGCGACAAGGTTTACCGACACCGCGATTATTTCGATGCCGGCGCTCTGCTTTATGAACACCTGCCGGTCCTCGGCGGCGTCATCAGTTGGCTGAAAAGGAGAATGGGATGAGCCTGACACCGCCCCGTCGTTATTGGTTGACCGGCGCCAGCAGTGGCATCGGTGCAGCGCTCGCCGTGGAGTTGCTCAACAGCGGCGCCCATGTGGCGCTCAGTTCCCGCACCAAGGGCCCACTCGAGGCGCTCGCCCAGCGTTATCCGGGGCGAGTGCTGGTGGTGGCCGGCGACTTGACCAACAGCCAGACCGTGCGCGAAATCGGTGAGCGCATCAGCGAGGCCTGGGGCTCGCTGGATACGGTGATCCTCAACGCCGGCACCTGTGAATATGTCGACGCCAGGCAATTCGATGCGTCGATCATCGAACACGTGGTGCGCACCAACCTCCTGGCCAGCAGTTATTGCATCGAAGCGGCACTGCCGCTGTTGCGTGCCGGGCGTACGCCGCATCTGGTGGGCGTGGCCAGCGCCGTGACGTACCTGCCCATGCCTCGCGCTGAAGCCTACGGCGCTTCGAAGGCGGGGCTGCGCTATTTGTTCGAGTCTCTGCGCATCGGCCTGTCGCCGGAGAACATCGACGTCACCGTGATCAGCCCGGGCTTTGTCGACACGCCGCTGACCGAACGCAATGACTTCCCCATGCCCTTGAGCTGGCCAGCCGACAAGGCCGCCAGGCATATCTTCGCCAAGCTGGAAAAGCGCCCCCTGGAGATCGCCTTTCCGGCCTTGTTCATCGCTACCCTGTGGCCGTTGTCGAAGCTGCCTAACCGCGCACAGCTGATCATCGGCAAACGCATGTTGCGCAGCCCGCCGCCGCACAAGGACGACCTGTGAAGATCGCCATTATCGGCAGCGGCATCGCCGGGCTGACCAGCGCCTACCTGCTCAGTCGTCGCCACGACATCACACTGTTCGAAGCGGGCGACTGCCTCGGCGGGCATACCCACACCGCCAACGTGACAGTCGAAGGCGAGCGCTATGCGGTGGACACCGGTTTCATCGTGTTCAACGACTGGACCTATCCGAACTTTATCCGCCTGCTGGGGCAGATCGGGGTCAGGTTCAAACCCACCGAAATGAGTTTTTCGGTGTGCGACGAAAGTACCGGGCTCGAATACAACGGCAATAACCTCAACAGCCTGTTCGCCCAGCGCCGCAATATTTTGTCGCCGGGGTTCTGGGGCATGCTGCGCGATATCCTGCGCTTCAACCGCCAGGCGCCGCTGGATCTGCAAGAGCAGCGCATCAATGCCGACATGACCCTGGGCGATTATCTCGACGCCGGCGGCTACGGCCCCCGATTTATCCGGCATTACATCGTGCCGATGGGCGCGGCGATCTGGTCGATGTCATTGGCCGACATGCTCAACTTTCCGTTGCAGTTCTTCGTGCGCTTCTTCAAGAACCACGGCCTGCTTTCAGTGAGCAACCGTCCGCAATGGTGCGTGATCGACGGGGGCTCCAGCAGCTATATAGAGCCCTTGACCCGCAACTTTCGCGAACGGATACGCCTCAACTGCCCGGTGCAAAACGTGCAACGCACCGACGACGGCGTGGTTATCCACAGCCCGCTCGGCAGCGAGACCTTCGACCGCGTGGTGTTCGCCTGCCACAGCGACCAGGCCCTGGCATTGCTCGCCGACCCGAGCGAGGCCGAACGGCAGATCCTCGGCGCCCTGCCCTATGCCGACAACGACGTGGTGCTGCACACCGACACACGATTGCTGCCCGACCGCAAGCTGGCCTGGGCCAGTTGGAATTACCGGCTGGGCGGCAATCAGCAGCAGCAGGCCGCCGTCACCTACGACATGAACATCCTGCAAGGCATCGACAGCGCCACCACCTTTTGCGTGAGCCTCAACCAGACATCGGTGATCAACCCGCTGAAGATCCTGGCGCGCTACACCTACGCCCATCCGCAATACAGCCTGGCCGCAGTGGCCGCACAGGCGCGCTGGGAAGAATTGCACGGCGCGCGCAACACGTTCTACTGCGGCGCCTATTGGGCCAATGGTTTCCATGAGGACGGCGTGGTCAGCGCCCTGCGCGTGGCCCAGGCGTTTGGGGAAACCCTGTGAACAGCGCCCTGTACAGCGGCTGGATCGCCCATCGCCGGTTTACGCCCAAGGCCCATGCCTTTCGCTACCGCATCGGCCTGCTGTACCTGGACCTCAGCGAGCAGGACGCCGTGCTCGCGCTCTCGCCCCTGGCAGGCAGCAGCCGCCTGGCGCCCTTCGGCTTTCGCCAGCAGGACTATCTGCGCGCGTTCACCCGCCACGGCACCTCCTTGAGCGATGCGGTGCGCCATGAAGTCGGCAAGGCGCTGGGACGCACGCCACAGGGTGCTATCTGCCTGCTGACCCAGGCGCGCAGCTGGGGCCTGGCATTCAATCCGGTGAGCTTCTTCTATTGCTTCGAAGCCGACGGGCAACTGGCGGCGATCCTGTGCGAAGTCACCAACACCCCGTGGCGCGAGCGCTATCACTACGTGCTGCCGGCCCAGGCTCTGGGCGCCGATGAGCACCAGCACTTCGCCGTGGCCAAGGCGTTCCATGTGTCGCCGTTCCTGCCGCGCGACCTGGAATACCGCATGAGCTTCAGCCCGCCCGGCGCCAGGCTCGGCGTGCACATGGCCGATTGGCAGGGCGCGGATAAAGTCTTCGACGCCACCTTGAGCCTGCGAAAAGAAGCCCTGAACCGCGCCAGCCTGCATCGCTATCTATGGCGCTTTCCGTGGATGACCGCCAAGACCTGCCTGGCGATTTACTGGCAGGCCCTGCGCCTGTTGCTCAAACGCACACCGATTTTTTCCCACCGGGCCGCCGATGGCGCCTCCAGCACCGCCGTCGGGTATACCAAGGATCGCCGCCATGAAATCCCCTAGCTTATCGGTCAAGACCCATCGCCTGAACGTCAATGGCATGACCGCTGCGCTGCTGCGCAAGGGCGTGTTGCGCCAACTCGGCCAATTGCGCCACGGCCAATTGGTGATCGTCGAGGACGGCGAGCGACACGTGTTCGGCGCACGGGAAGCGCATCTGTTGGGGGAAATCCAGATCCTCGATTCGGCGGTGTGGGGCCTGGTGGCCGCCAACGGTTCGATCGGCGCCGGCGAAGCGTTTATCCATGGCTACTGGAGCAGCCCCGACCTGACCGCCGTGGTGCGTGTAATGGTCAGCAACCTGGAGGTGCTCGATGCCATGGAGGGTGGCCTGGCCCGCCTGGCGCGGCCGTTCACCCATGGCCTGCACTGGCTCAACCGCAACACACGCAAGGGCTCGCGGAAAAACATCGAAGCCCATTACGACCTGGGCAACGAGCTGTTCAAGGAGTTTCTCGACCCGACCATGATGTATTCGGCGGCGCAATTTCTCAGCGCCGACGACACCCTGGAACAGGCGCAACTGAACAAGCTGGAACGCATCTGCCAGAAACTGTCGCTCAAGCCTACCGACCATCTGCTGGAAATCGGCACCGGGTGGGGCAGCATGGCGCTGTATGCGGCGCAGCATTACGGTTGCAAGGTCACCACCACGACCCTGTCCAGGGAACAGTTCGCCTACACCGCGCAGCGCATCGAAGCGGCGGGCCTGCAAGAGCAGGTGACATTGTTGCTGCAGGACTACCGCGACCTGACCGGTAAGTACGACAAGCTGGTGTCCATCGAAATGATCGAAGCGGTGGGCCATCGCTTCCTGCCCACGTATTTCAAACAGTGCGCGCACTTGCTCAAACCCGACGGCCTGATGCTGCTGCAAGCCATCACCATCCGCGAACAACGTTATGAGCAGGCCAGGAACAGCGTCGACTTTATCCAGCGCTACATCTTTCCTGGCGGCGCCCTGCCCAGCGTGCAGAACATGCTGCAGATCGTCTGCCGCGACACCGACATGAACCTGCTGCACATGGAGGATTTCGGGCTGCACTACGCGCGCACCCTGCGCCTGTGGCATGACAACTTTCGCCGTGCCCATGGGCGCCTGGCGGAGCTTGGCTACGACGAGTACTTTCTGCGCTTGTGGGAGTTCTACCTGTGCTACTGCGAAGGCGGCTTCATGGAGCGTACGATCGGCACCGCGCAGTTGCTGCTGGCCAAGCCCGCAGCCATCAACCCGCCGTTGCTCGGGCGCTTTAATGCTTAAATCCCTGGCCAACGCCGCGCTGTTTCAATGCGGCTGGTTTGCCTGTGTGCTCGGCGGCGACAGCCCATGGTTGCTGGCAGGGTTGGCGGCGCTGCTCATCCATCTGCTGTGGATCAGCTCATTGACCGATGAAGGCGCGCTGATCATCGGCGTGACACTCGCCGGCACGTTGCTCGACACGCTGTTGCGCACCCTCGGGGTTTTCCACTTCAGCGAGCCGGGGCCGTTGATTCCCTTCTGGCTGATGTTGCTGTGGGCCTTGCTGGGCACTACCTTGCGCCATTGCCTGGCCTGGAGCGCCCGCCCCTGGTGGCGCGCCGCGTTGTTGGGCGCAGTGGGCGGACCGCTGTCGTATTACGCCGGCAGCCAACTGGCCGGCGTGCAGTTCGGCTATGGCCTGGGGCCGACAATGGCCGGGCTGGCGGTACTCTGGGCCGTGGTTTTCCCGCTGCTGGCAGCGGCAGCCACAAGCGGCGAACTTCCAACAACGCTTAAAAGATGAAGCCGGTCGGCTTCTGCTTGCAGCTTGCCGCTTAAAGCTTGAAGCTGCCGGGCTATGACCAACATCCCTCACACCCAAATTACTGAACCCGCCGTCACCTGCTCGACGTGCGCAGCCTGCTGCTGCCAGCTGGAAGTCATGCTGATCACCGACACCGGCGTGCCGCAGCGCTATATCGACACCGATGACTGGGGCGGCGAAGTGATGCTGCGCCTGGATGATGGCTGGTGTGCGGCGCTGGACCGGGACACGATGATGTGCACGATCTATGAGCTTCGGCCGTTGATATGCAGGGAATTCGAGATGGGGGCACCGGAGTGCCTTGAAGAGCGTGCAGGCATTGCCACGGTGTATCGCTGATATTCAAATGAGTACAGATCCAAATGTGGGAGGGGGCTTGCCCCCGATAGCGGTGGGTCAGTCACCTATAATTTGACTGACCGGCCGCCATCGGGGGCAAGCCCCCTCCCACATTGGTTTTTCGGTGTGCTTTTACAGCGGCATGGTGTAGTGAAGCGCGTAGCTCTCTACCCCATCGTTATTGCTGCTGATACCGGCGTTGGAATAGTGCGTGGCACGAATACCCACTTCATGCCCGCCGACAAACCGCAGGCCGAAACCCAGGCGGTCTTCGAACTGGAAGGACTGGCCGATGTTGTTGTCTTCCAGCTTGGTGCGGGAGAACAACGCCACCCCGATCCCGGCCTCGATGTACGGCTTGACCGATTCCCCGGCAAACTCGTACACAAACACCGGCGAGAACGACAGGCTGCTGGCGCCTGCACGGTCATCACCCTCCCAGTACGTATAAGCGCCGCTCCAGTAGCCCGTCAGGCGACCGACATTGCTCTGCATCCAGCTTTTGTCCCAATCGGAGGTCAGGCCCAGACGGTACGTCAGCGTTGAATCGCTGGTGCTGCCCAGCCCGAACTCCAGGCCGGCGGCCTGGGTGGTAATAGAGTGTCCCACCATCACAGCCGCAATAGCAGCCATACAGAACAAGCGCTTCATAGAAACTACCTTTGCGAACGAAGTTATTGATTATTTACAGGCCATCTCGCAATAGAAGCCAGCGTAGAGCCAGAAGTTCAGCGAGATTTCACGAAATTTTCACGAGGCGAAGCTTCGCACAACTCCAGGATATTTCCAAAGTGTCGGTAGGATATTTCTGAGGTGACTGACATCACCGCTGGTCCAGAACTGCGCTGGGCGAGGTGCACAACCGGCCAGCAAGTCCCGCTCACCCAGTAGACGCTTGAGCTGGCGCGCGACGGCGGCGCCGGTGTCGATCAGGATGATGCTTGCGGGCAGCATCTGCGCCAGCAGCGGCTTGAGGAAGGGATAGTGGGTGCAGCCGAGGATGATGGTGTCGCAACCGGCGCTGAGCAGCGGTTCGATGTAGCCCTGCAATAACTGGCGCAGGGCCGGGCTGCTCAGGTCGCCGGTTTCAATCAGCTCCACCAGGCCCGGACAGGGTTGGGTAATCACCCGCACGTCAGTGGCGAAGCGGTCGAGCAAGGCGGCGAACTTGGCGCTTTGCAGGGTGCCGGTGGTGGCCAGCACGCCGACCACGCCACTGCGCGTCGCGGCAGCCGCCGGTTTTACCGCAGGCTCCATGCCGACCAAGGGCCAATCGGGGTAGTCCTGGCGCAAATCGGCGACGGCGGCAACCGTCGCCGTGTTACAGGCAATCACGAACGCCTTGGCGCCCTGCCCGCGAAAAAACTCGGCAACCCGCCGCGAACGCTCGCGGATGAAGGCCGGGGTTTTCTCGCCATAGGGGATATGCCCGCAATCGGCCACGTACAAGAGTGACTCATGGGGCAATAACTGCTGGATTTCGTCCAGTACCGACAAGCCGCCGACCCCGGAATCGAACACACCGATGGGCGCGTCCTTAAGCATGGTGCGTCCCGCACACGCTGCAAGCCGGGTCGCGTTTGACCCGCAACTCACGAAACCGTGTGGTCAGCGCATCGATCAGCAACAAGCGCCCTACCAGCGGCTCACCAAAGCCGGCCAGCAGCTTCAAGGCTTCCAACGCTTGCAGGCTGCCGACCAGCCCCACCAGCGGGCCGACGACGCCGGCTTCGCTGCAGGTCAGTTCGGTGTCGCTGCCGTGCCCGTACAAGCAGTGGTAGCAGGGGCTTTCGGGGCGCCGTGGGTCGAAGACCGACAACTGCCCTTCAAGGCGAATCGCCGCGCCACTGACCAACGGTTTGCCGGCGACCACACAGGCCGCGTTGACCGCTTCGCGGGTGGAAAAATTGTCGCTGCAATCGAGTACCACATCCACCGCTGCAACGGCCGCGGCCAATGATTCGGCATCCAGCGCGGCGCGATGGGCGACCAGCGTGACTTCGGGGTTGATTGCGCTCAGCCGACGCAGGGCAGAATCAACCTTGGTCTGCCCGACGCTGTCGCTGTCATGGATGATCTGGCGTTGCAGGTTGGTCAGGTCGACTGTGTCGAAATCCGCCAGATGCAGCTCGCCGACCCCGGCGGCGGCCAGGTAAAGCGCGACCGGCGCCCCCAGCCCTCCCAGGCCGACGATCAACGCGCGGCTGTTTTTCAGGCGTAACTGGCCGTCGATGTCGACCTGCTGCAACAGAATCTGCCGGCTGTAGCGCAACAGCTCGTGGTCGCTCAGCACGGGCGGCGTCCCAGGGTGATGCGTTCATGGCCGCCGAGGTCGATACGGCTGTGCACCTGTTCAAAGCCTTCACTGAGCAACAGGTCACGCACGGCAGCGGCCTGGTCGTAGCCATGTTCCAGCAACAGACGGCCGCCGGCATTCAAGTGGGCCGGGGCCTGCTGGATGATCAGGCGCAGGTCGTCCAGCCCGTCATGGCCGGCCACCAGTGCGCTGGCCGGCTCGAAGCGCACGTCACCTGCGGCCAGGTGCGGGTCGTTGGCGGCGATATACGGCGGGTTGCTGATGATCAGGTCATAGGTATGGCCTTGCAGCGCATCGAACCAATGGCTGTTGAGCACCATCGCATTATTGAGGTGCAGCCGCTGGCGGTTGCGCTCGGCCAGGGCCACGGCCTCCAGCACGCGGTCGACCGCCGTGACCTGCCACATCGCACGCTCACTGGCCAGGGCCAGGGCGATGGCACCGCTGCCGGTGCCGAGGTCCAGGACCTTGGCGGGCAGGGCCGGCAACAATTCCAGGGCGGCTTCCACCAGCAGTTCGGTATCCGGACGCGGGATCAGCGTGTGGGGCGCGACCTCCAGGTCCAGCTTCCAGAAGCCTTGCTGGCCGAGGATATAGGCCACCGGCTCACCGCCGCGACGGCGTTGCAGATAGTCGGCAAACGTCAGGGCGTGCTCGCTGCTGACGATCTTTTCCGGCCAGGTGTGCAAGTAGCTGCGGGACTTGCCCAGGGCCGCGGCCAGCAGCAGCTCGGCATCCAGGCGCGCGGAGGGCGAGTCGGGCAGGTCGGCGGCGCGCAACAGGCTGGCAATGATGGTCATTTATTCACCTATCGCCGCCAATTGATCGGCCTGGTATTCGGCGAGCAGCGGCTCGATCACCGCATCAACGCCACCGGCCAGGATTTCATCCAGGGAATACAGGGTGAGGTTGACCCGATGGTCGGTGACCCGGCCCTGGGCAAAGTTGTAGGTGCGGATGCGTTCGGAGCGATCGCCCGAGCCCACCAGCAGCTTGCGCTCGCTGGCAATCGCGTTGGCGGCGGCGCTGGTCTGCTGGTCATTCAACTTGGCCGACAGCCAGGACATCGCCCGCGCACGGTTCTTGTGCTGGGAACGTTCTTCCTGGCATTCCACCACGATGCCCGACGGCAAGTGGGTGATCCGGATCGCCGAGTCGGTCTTGTTGACGTGCTGGCCGCCCGCGCCCGACGAGCGGTAGGTATCGACGCGCAGGTCCGCCGGGTTGATCTCGATCGCTTCCTGCTCGTCCGGCTCGGGCAACACCGCCACAGTACAGGCCGACGTGTGGATACGGCCCTGGGACTCCGTCGCCGGGACGCGCTGCACACGGTGCGCGCCGGACTCGAACTTGAGCTTGCCGTAGACGTTATCGCCTTCAACCCGCGCGATGACTTCTTTATAGCCGCCGTGCTCACCTTCGTTCTCGGACAGGATTTCCACACGCCAGCCGCGACGCTCGGCGTAACGCGAGTACATGCGAAACAGGTCGCCGGAGAAAATCGCCGCCTCGTCGCCGCCGGTGCCGGCGCGGATTTCGAGGTACACGTTGCGTCCATCGTTAGGGTCTTTGGGCAGCAACATCCGTTGCAGGTCGCCTTCCAGTTCGGCGAGTTTTTCCTTGGCCTCGCGCACTTCTTCCACGGCCATTTCGCGCATGTCCGGGTCGTTGTCCTTGAGCAGCGCCTGGGCGCCCTCGAGGTCGGCCTGCACTTTCAGCAGGTCTTTGTAGGTGGTCACGACCGGTTCAACTTCGGCGTATTCCTTGGAATAAGCGCGGAATTTGCTTTGATCGGAGATGACCTCGCCATCGCCGAGCAAGGCGGTCAGTTCTTCGAAACGGTCCTGGAGCACGTCCAGTTTATTGAGCAGTGACGCTTTCATTGCGGTTTTTTATCCGAAGAGCTATCTGACGCGCCCTCACCGAGGGCAAAGAGTTCCTGGGCCATGGCCAGCGCATCGAGGCGGCCTTCGGCGGTAAGCTTTTTCAACTGTACGCTGGGCGCGTGGAGCAGCTTGTTGGTCAGGCCACGGGCCAGCTGCATCAGCACCTCCTCGGCGCTGCTGCCATTGGCCAACAGCCGCTGGGCCTTGATCAGTTCCTCATCGCGCAGGCGTTCGCCCTGCTGACGATACGCCTTGAGCACATCCACCGCCGCCAGCTCGCGCAGGCGCACCATGAAATCATCAGCGCCGATGCTGACCATTTCCTCGGCGGCCTGGGCAGCACCCTGGCGACTCTTGAGGTTTTCGGCGACCACTTCGTGCAAATCATCGACGCTATAGAGGTAAACGTCGTCCAACTCGCCGACTTCAGGCTCGATATCCCGGGGAACGGCAATATCCACCATAAAGATCGGCTTGTGCTTGCGCAGCTTCAACGCACTCTCGACCGCGCCTTTGCCCAGGATCGGCAACTGGCTGGCGGTGGAACTGATGACGATGTCGCTGCGCACCAGTTCGGCCGGGATGTCCGACAGCAACACGGCATGCGCGCCGAACTGCTCGGCGAGGATGCTCGCGCGCTCAAGCGTGCGGTTGGCCACCACGATACGCTTCACGCCCAGCTCATGCAGGTGGCGGGCGACCAGGGTAATGGTTTCGCCGGCACCGATCAGCAGCGCCTGGCTGCGCTGCAAGTCGCTGAAAATCTGCTTGGCCAGGCTGACGGCGGCAAACGCCACGGACACCGGGTTCTCGCCGATGGCCGTATCGGTGCGTACTTGCTTGGCGGAATTGAAGGTGGCCTGGAACAGACGCCCCAGCAGCGGGCCGACGGTGCCGGCCTCTCGGGCCACGGCATAGGCTGACTTCATCTGGCCCAGAATCTGCGGCTCGCCCAACACCAGCGAGTCCAGACCGGCCGCCACGCGCATCATGTGACGAACGGCCGCATCCTCTTCATGCACATAAGCGCTGGCGCGCAGGTCGTCGAGGTCCAAATGGTGATAATCGGCCAGCCAGCGCAGCACGACATCCGCCGAAAGATGCTCCTGCTCTATATAAAGCTCGCTGCGATTGCAGGTCGAAAGGATCGCAGCTTCGCGACTGTCGGTGAGCCGGCAGAGCTGCTGCAAGGCCTCAACCAACTGCTCCGGCGTAAACGCAACGCGCTCGCGCACGTCTACTGAGGCAGTCTTGTGGTTAATACCGAGTGCGAGGAAGGCCATTCAATATCGCTGATGATGTCGGGAAGCCGACAATTGTCCTACTTCGAAAGATCCAGAACAACCACCGTCGTCTATTGTCCCTATACGTTGTGCCTATAAAGGCACTCTGTAGGAGCGAGCTTGCTCGCGAAAAACGCAGGAACACCGCTGAGTGCCAGGCTTCCAGCGTTATCGTTGACGATCTTCGCGAGCAAGCTCGCTCCTACAAGGTGGAGCAATAAGCGTATTACGGGTGCCTCGGTTATGTTTGGCCGAAGGCTTGTGTCATGATGATCCGACCGCAGGTTAGTCGTCCTCTTCCTATATGAATAGATCTTCCGCGTTGCTCCTTGCTTTTGTCTTCCTCAGCGGCTGCCAGGCCATGGCACCCGTGCCGCCGGATGCTGCACAGCCGGTGGAAGACAGCACCCCAGCCCCTGAAAAGCCCAAGGTTTATTCCTCGTTCAGCGAAGAAACGGTCTACAGCCTGCTGACCGCAGAACTGGCCGGCCAGCGTAATCGCTTCGATATTGCGCTGGACAACTACGTCACCCAGGCCATCAATACCCAGGACCCCGGTATCTCGGAGCGCGCGTTTCGCATCGCCGAGTACCTGGGGGCCGACCAGGCCGCGCTGGACGCCTCGTTGATCTGGGCGAAAAACGCCCCGGACGACCTGGAGGCTCAGCGTGCAGCCGCCGTGCAGTTGGCACGCGCCGGGCGCTATGACGACTCCATGGTCTACATGGAAAAAGTCTTGCAGGGCAAGGGCGACACGCATTTCGACTTCCTGGCGCTGTCGGCTGCCGATACCGACCCGGACACGCGCAATGGCCTGATGAAGAGTTTCGACCGCCTGCTGCAAAAGCATCCGAAGAACAGCCAGCTGATTTTCGGCAAAGCGCTGTTGCTGCAACAGGACGATGAAGCCGACGCCGCCCTCAAGCTGCTGGAGCAGAACCCGCCGGAAGACGGTGAAATCGCACCGATCCTGCTGCGCGCACGCCTGCTGCAGAACCTCAACCGCGGCAAGGAAGCGATTCCGCTGCTGGAAAAAAGTATCAAGAAGTATCCGGACGACAAGCGCCTGCGCCTGACTTATGCGCGGATGCTGGTAGAGCAGGACCGCATGGAAGACGCCAAAGTGCAGTTCGCCAACCTGGTCCAGCAGTACCCGGACGACGACGAACTGCGCTACTCCCTCGCACTGGTGTGCCTGGAAGCCAAGGCCTGGGACGAGGCCAAGGGCTACCTGGAAGAGCTGGTCGCACGCGAAAGCCATGTGGATTCGGCGCACCTGAACCTGGGCCGCATCGCTGAAGAGCGCAACGATCCGCAAGCGGCTCTGCTTGAGTACGCCCAGGTCGGCCCGGGCAATGACTACCTGCCGGCCCAGTTGCGCCAGGCCGATATCCTGATCAGCAACGGTCGTACGGACGAAGCGGAGAAACGCCTGGCCGCCGCCCGCGATGCCGAACCGGACTACGCGATCCAGCTGTACCTGATCCAGGCCGAAACCTTGTCGGCCAACAAACAGGGCGAACGCGCCTGGAAATTGCTGCAACAGGCGTTGCTGCAATACCCCGACGACCTGAACCTGCTCTACACCCGCGCCATGCAGGCGGAAAAACGCAATGACCTGGCGCAGATGGAAAAAGACCTGCGCCTGATCATCAAGCGCGACCCGGACAACGCCATGGCCCTCAACGCCCTTGGGTACACCCTGTCCGACCGCACCACGCGCTACGCCGAAGCCAAGGTGCTGATCGAACAGGCCCACAAGCTCAACCCGGAAGACCCGGCCGTGCTCGACAGCCTGGGCTGGGTCAATTATCGCCTGGGCAACCTCGACGAGGCCGAGCGCTTGCTGCGCCAGGCCCTGGAGCGCTTCCCCGACCATGAAGTCGCCGCTCACCTGGGCGAAGTGTTGTGGGCCAACGGCAAGCAACGCGAAGCGCGACAGATCTGGGAAAAATTCCTCAAGGAACAACCCGAAAGCCCTATCCTGCGCAGCACCATCAAGCGCCTGACCGGATCCGAGACCCTATAAGCTTATGTTTTTGCGCCACGTTATCGTTTTCAGTTTCATCGCCCTGCTCGCCGGTTGCGCGGGTTTTGGTTCCCGCGAATCCGTTGAAGGCCAGGGCAACCCGGCACAATGGCAACAGCACAAGGACCAGCTCAGCAGCATCGACGGCTGGCAGATCGAAGGCAAGGTCGGGGTGCGCGCGCCGAAAGATTCCGGCAGCGGCACCTTGTTCTGGCTGCAGCGCCAGGATTACTACGATATTCGCCTCTCCGGCCCGCTGGGTCGCGGTGCGGCCCGCTTGACCGGGCGCCCCGGACAAGTGAGCCTTGAAGTGGCCAACCAGGGCCGCTACGAAGCGACCTCCCCGGAAGAACTGCTGGAGCAGCAGATCGGCTGGAAACTGCCGGTCTCGCACCTGGTGTGGTGGGTGCGCGGACTCCCGGCGCCGGACAGCAAAAGTCGCTTGAGCCTCAATGGCGACAGTCGCCTGGCCTCCCTGGAGCAGGATGGCTGGCAGGTCGAGTACCTGAGCTACGTGCAACAGAACGGTTACTGGCTGCCCGAGCGCATCAAACTGCACGGCACCGACCTTGACGTCACGCTGGTGATCAAGGACTGGCAACCGCGCAAGCTGGGGCAATAACGTGACAGTCGCAAAACTCACGCTGCCCTCCCCCGCCAAACTCAATCTGATGCTGCACATCCTTGGTCGCCGTGAAGACGGCTACCACGAGTTGCAGACGCTGTTTCAATTTCTCGACTACGGCGATGAACTGACGTTCGCCGTGCGTGACGATGGCGTGATCAAGCTGCACACCGAATTTCCAGGCGTGCCCCACGACAGCAACCTGATCGTGAAAGCGGCGAAAAATCTTCAGCAGCAATCCGGCTGCCCACTCGGCATTGATATCTGGATCGATAAAATCCTGCCCATGGGCGGCGGTATCGGCGGCGGCAGCTCAAATGCCGCCACCACATTGCTCGGGCTCAACCACTTGTGGCAGCTGGGCTGGAACCAGGATCGCCTGGCCGCGCTGGGCCTGGCGCTCGGTGCCGACGTCCCGGTTTTCGTGCGTGGGCATGCCGCATTTGCCGAGGGTGTGGGGGAGAAACTGACCCCTGTAGACCCCGAAGAGCCGTGGTATCTCGTGCTTGTGCCGCAAGTATCTGTAAGTACAGCAGAAATTTTTTCAGATCCGTTGTTGACACGTAACTCTTCTCCCATTAAAGTGCGCCCCGTTCCCAAGGGAAACAGTCGAAATGACTGCTTACCGGTTGTAGCAAGGCGTTATCCAGAGGTACGTAACGCTTTGAATTTGTTAGGTAAATTTACCGAAGCAAAATTAACCGGAACTGGAAGTTGTGTGTTTGGGGGCTTCCCAAGCAAAGCTGAAGCTGATAAAGTCTCGGCCCTTCTTACAGAGACCCTTACAGGGTTTGTAGCAAAGGGAAGCAACGTTTCGATGTTGCATCGCAAGCTGCAAAATCTGCTCTAAAAGGAATCGAGTGTTAGGCACTCGTTGCAACAGATACAGGGGCGTCGCCAAGCGGTAAGGCAGCAGGTTTTGATCCTGCCATGCGTTGGTTCGAATCCAGCCGCCCCTGCCATTTTCTAATACTCATCCAGGTTACCCTCAGCCTCTAGGTACTGCGCGTGTCCAAGATGATGGTCTTTACGGGGAATGCCAACCCCGATCTGGCTCGACGTGTCGTACGTCAGCTGCATATCCCTCTCGGTGACATCTCTGTCGGTAAATTCTCCGACGGCGAAATTACAGCCGAGATCAATGAAAATGTCCGCGGTAAAGACGTCTTCATTATCCAGCCGACCTGCGCTCCGACCAACGATAACCTGATGGAACTCGTCGTGATGGCTGATGCCTTCCGCCGCTCCTCAGCGACTCGAATCACAGCTGTAATCCCTTACTTTGGTTATGCCCGTCAGGATCGCCGTCCGCGTTCCGCACGTGTGGCCATCAGCGCGAAAGTCGTTGCTGACATGCTGACCGTGGTAGGTATCGACCGTGTGCTCACGGTTGACCTGCACGCTGACCAGATCCAGGGATTCTTCGATATTCCAGTAGATAACATCTACGGCTCCCCCGTTCTGGTGGATGACATCGAAGACCAGCGCTTTGAAAACCTGATGATCGTGTCCCCGGACATTGGTGGCGTCGTGCGTGCACGAGCAGTTGCCAAATCCCTGGGCGTGGACCTCGGTATCATCGACAAACGCCGTGAGAAAGCCAATCACTCTGAAGTGATGCATATCATCGGTGATGTCGAAGGGCGTACCTGTATTCTGGTTGATGACATGGTCGACACCGCCGGCACCCTGTGCCACGCGGCGAAAGCCTTGAAAGAGCACGGTGCCGCAAAAGTCTTCGCCTACTGCACACACCCTGTGCTGTCGGGCCGAGCGATCGAAAACATCGAGAACTCCATGCTGGACGAACTGGTGGTGACTAACACCATCCCGTTGTCCGCTGCAGCTCAAGCCTGTTCGCGTATCCGTCAACTGGATATCGCACCGGTAGTTGCCGAAGCGGTTCGCCGCATCAGCAACGAAGAATCGATCAGCGCGATGTTCCGCTAAGGGTCAGACCTGCGGACCATCCACTGACGAAAAGCGCCCCGCCCCAGCATTCCGCTGGGGCGGGGCTTTTTTGCCCATATCGAGTTCGGCGCTGGTCGCAAACGCCCCTCGATGATGGCTATTTTGGAGATACAACATGAACGATTTTACTCTGAACGCCCAAGCGCGTACTGACCTGGGGAAAGGTGCGAGCCGCCGCCTGCGTCACGCCGCCAACATCCCAGCCGTTGTCTACGGTGGTAACAAGCCTGCTGAATCCGTGACCATTCTGGCCAAGGAAATCGCCAAGCTGTTCGAAAACGAAGCGGCCTACAGCCACGTTATCGAACTGAACGTCGATGGCGCCAAGCAGAACGTGATCGTTAAAGCGATGCAGCGTCACCCTTCCAAGCAGTTCATCATGCACGCTGACTTCGTTCGCGTTGTAGCTGGCCAGAAACTGACCGCTATCGTGCCTGTGCACTTTGTGGGTGAAGAAGCTCCGGTCAAGAAAGGCGGTGTTGTTTCCCACACCACCACCGAGATCGAAGTCAGCTGCCTGCCGAAAGACCTGCCTGAGTTCATCGAAGTCGACCTGTCGAACGCTGAAATCGGCACCATCATTCACCTCTCCGACCTCAAGGCGCCTAAAGGCGTTGAGTTCGTTGCACTGGCTCACAACGACGACAAGGCTGTTGCCAACGTCCACGCGCCACGTGTTGTAGCGGAAGATGAAGCTGAAGAATCCGCTGCAGAGTAATACGCTCTGTAACGAAGGAGCTTGAGGAAACATCGCGGACCGAAACGTAGCGAGAAAGCGGGCGATAACGCGGCGTTTACTCTTGAGTAAATGATGTAATGTTGTCCACTTTCGCCGCACGCTGGTCTGGCGATGTTATCCACAACTCCAAAGGAAGGGCCCCTGTCGTGACTGCCATAAAACTGATCGTTGGCCTGGGAAATCCAGGCGCCGAATACGAACAGACCCGGCATAACGCGGGGGCCCTTTTTGTTGAGCGTATCGCCCACGCCCAAGGCATCAATCTTGTGGCCGATCGCAAATATTTTGGCCTGACCGGGCGCTTTTCGCACCAGGGTCAGGATGTTCGTCTGCTGATTCCCACCACCTACATGAACCGCAGCGGCCAGGCCGTCGCGGCACTTGCGGGATTTTTCCGGATCAAGCCCGAAGAAATCCTGGTGGCCCATGACGAACTGGACCTGCCACCCGGCGTTGCCAAACTCAAGTTGGGCGGCGGGCATGGCGGGCACAATGGTCTGCGCGACATCATCGCGCAGCTGGGCAATCAGAATAATTTCTACCGTCTGCGACTCGGCATCGGCCACCCAGGCGTTGCCAGTATTGTTTCAAATTTCGTCCTGGGTCGTGCGCCACGCGCCGAACAGGAAAAACTCGATGCCAGCATCGACTTTGCCCTCGGCGTGCTGCCGGATATCTTCGCCGGTGAATGGAACCGTGCGATGAAAAACCTGCACAGCCAGAAGGCCTGACTTTTACCGAGGGGAAACACCATGGGATTCAATTGCGGCATCGTCGGCCTGCCCAACGTCGGCAAATCCACCCTGTTCAACGCTCTGACCAAGTCCGGTATTGCAGCGGAGAACTTCCCCTTCTGCACCATCGAGCCCAACAGCGGTATCGTGGCCATGCCTGACCCGCGCCTGGCCGCGTTGGCGGCCATCGTCAACCCCAAGCGCATCCTGCCGACCACCATGGAATTCGTCGACATCGCCGGCCTGGTCGCCGGCGCCTCGAAAGGTGAGGGCCTGGGCAACAAGTTCCTCGCCAACATCCGTGAGACCGATGCCATCGCTCACGTGGTCCGCTGCTTTGAAGACGAGAACGTGATTCACGTCTCCAACAGCGTCGACCCGAAACGCGACATCGAAATCATCGACCTGGAACTGATCTTCGCCGACCTCGACAGCTGCGAGAAGCAATTGCAGAAAGTCGCGCGCAACGCCAAGGGTGGTGACAAGGATGCAGTGGTCCAGAAGGGCCTGCTGGAGCAGTTGATCGCTCACTTCACCGAAGGCAAGCCTGCGCGCAGCTTGATGAAGAATATGAGCACCGACGAAAAAGCGGTGATAAGGGGCTTCCACCTGCTGACCACCAAGCCGGTGATGTACATCGCCAACGTCGCTGAAGACGGCTTCGAGAACAACCCGCTGCTCGACGTGGTCAAGGCCATCGCCGACGAAGAAGGCGCCATCGTGGTCCCGGTGTGCAACAAGATCGAAGCGGAAATCGCCGAGCTCGATGACGGCGAAGAAAAGGACATGTTCCTTGAGGCTCTGGGCCTGGAAGAGCCTGGCCTGAACCGCGTGATCCGCGCCGGTTACGAAATGCTGCACCTGCAGACCTATTTCACCGCCGGCGTAGAAGAAGTCCGCGCCTGGACCGTCAAGGTCGGCGCCACCGCGCCGCAGGCCGCTGGTGTGATTCACACCGACTTTGAGAAAGGCTTTATCCGTGCTGAGGTGATCGCTTACAACGACTTCATCCAGTACAAGGGCGAAGCGGGCGCCAAGGAAGCAGGTAAGTGGCGCTTGGAAGGCAAGGAATACATCGTTAAAGATGGCGATGTGATGCATTTCCGCTTCAACGTGTAAAGGTTACATGCGGTTTATACCGCACCTAAAGCCGATGCATTGCATCGGCTTTTTTGTGGGCGACTGAATTTCGCTAACGATAAGATTAAAAAATTCCATGAATGAGAAATTTGCTCATAAATTTTAAAAATTCAATTGAAACTATCCGCTCACAAAAATTAGTGCAAAAACGCCTCTTTAAAACAATTCCCTGCAACGTTAAGCCTCGCCCTACACCTAAAGCGGCCAAACTCGCCCAGTAAGACTTGAACTTTTTTTTATTACCTGCAACGTAGATCCCGCCCGCTATTCAACGTCCTGACTAGTTCATGACACTCCAAAAAAATCCTGTTTAACTGAGTTCATATGGAAATAGCCCTCATCCTGCGGCCACCGCATTGGAGAAAATCAATATGTCGACGCTCAATCAGAATAGTCTTATAGCAGACATCAACTTCTCTGATTACCCGAGCATCGAAACGACTGTAAGCAACACAGCCGCTCTCGATATAGATATTCTGCTGCTGGGAGAAACAGGAACTGGTAAAGATACGTTGGCGCAACATATTCATCACTTGTCCCATCGTAAGGGAAACTTCATTGCCGTTAACTGCGCCGCCATTCCGGAAAGCCTTGCCGAAAGCCAGTTGTTCGGCGTAAACAGCGGCGCTTATACGGGGGCCATGCAATCCCGGGCTGGATTCGTTGAAGCGGCCCATCTGGGCACCTTGTATCTCGATGAAATCGACAGCATGCCGCTGACGCTGCAAGCCAAGCTGTTACGCGTGTTGGAATCTCGTGGAGTCGAGCGTTTGGGCTCGACCCGGTTCATCCCAGTGGATATGCGCGTCATAGCATCCGCCCAACGCGCCCTGCATGAGATGGTCGAGCAAGGCACCTTTCGGCGCGACCTCTACTTCCGCTTGAATGTCGTCAGCATTCACCTCCCGTCCTTACGGGATCGGCGAGAGAGAATCATCCCTATGTTCCTCGACATGATTGAGCAAGAAGCGGATCACTTCAAACTCGTCTACCCTCCCCCTCCCAGCAGCCACTTGTTACAACAGTTGCTGTGTCATCCCTGGAACGGCAATGTCCGCGAGCTGCGATCTACGGCGAAGCGCTTTGTATTGGGCCTGCCTCCACTCTCAACAACCGTGACCAGCCGGCAGACAATAGAGATGAACCTGAAAGCCCGCCTGCACCAGATGGAGAAGTCGCTGATCGAGCAGTCCCTTCGTCAAAACAGCCATTGTGTCGACAGTGTGGCGACAGAATTGGGGGTGGCGAAAAGAACGCTCTATCACCGGATGAAACACTTGGGTGTATCGCTGAGCTGAGAGCACCCGTCGTGCGCCCGGTATAGAAACGTTACATATTAAAAATCCACCGCTAAATATGCATGGAACGTATAAATTTTTTGAACCACATAAATTATGGAACGGCTTTGGCAGGGTTCCGGACTACCCAGGCATCGCCGAGTTCAGTGAAACTAACGTTATGTACGGAGAAAAATATGACTTCCCCAATTAACCCCTATGGTTCCTCCTCGTTCGGCGGCTACGGCGGCGGACTCTCTGACGCGGACGCACAAGCGGCCTTTAAGCAAATTGACGCTAAAAAGCGGAGGGATGGCATAGAAACCGCGATGGAAAAAGCAGAAGCGGAAAAGACCAACGGTAAAAAAGGCGTCACCGATACTATCCGACTTTCATAAAGTAACGCCTATACACTGTCCCGGCGCGCCGCATCGGGACAGTCAATTCAAACGCAATACCGTCATTGCCAACGACGAATAAGTTTACTCATGGCTTGGAGTAAGGGGAGTTCTATGATCGTAGAAAGCATACGCGACAAGGGTCTCGGTACACTTCAAACGACGCATGACACGCCCGTCTTAAGCTCGGATGTAGATTTTTTTAACTCAATGATGCTCCCCTCACCAGTGGCGAGCGCTCCCAGCCCTGCACAATCACCGAACCTGTTATCCGAGGCAACAGACACGCTGAACTCCTTGACCCATCGCATGAGCAGGAGCCTGCGCGCATTGGCTGGCAAAGATAAATCTATAGAGGCTCGAAAATACCCGCATCAACTTTCCAATGCGGTGCTGCTTCAGCATATGTTAACGAAGTGCGTTGGTAAAACCGCTCAGGGCATCGATAAAATCAGTAACCTCCAGTAGGTAAAAATGAATCGCACGTTGCTTACTGTCTTAACACTGTCTTTCGCACTTCTACTGAGCGCCTGCAGCGACCGTGTCGAGCTTCACCGCCAATTAACGGAACAAGAGGCCAATGAAGTTATAGCGGAGCTGGCCGACAAACATATTCGTGCCACGAAGGTTCCCGCAAAAGATGGCGTTATCGTGGTCGTCAATGTCACCGATATTGCGCGCGCCGTACGAACGCTGGAGGCCGTGGGGCTCCCTCGAACAGCACGCGCTACGTTGGGCGACACCTTTCGTAAAGAAGGCGTGATCTCTACACCGCTGGAAGAAAGAGCACGCTATATCTATGCCTTGTCCCAAGAACTGGAAACCACTTTATCGAACATTGATGGCGTTATCGTGGCCCGAGTACATGTAGTTCTACCCGAACGCGTTGCGCCTGGTGAACCTGTGCAACCGGCCTCCGCGTCGGTGTTCATCAAACATGATCCGCGGCTCGACCCCGACAACATCAGGGCACGTGTTCGCAGGATGGTTGCCAGTAGCATTCCGGGTATGGCCACGGCGGTCGATAACCCGCAAAAAATAACAGTCGTGTTCGTACCTGCGACAGCCTATCTGGAGCAACAACGTTTGGTTTACTTCGGGCCTTTTCTGGTTCCGGGGGATGACCTGGGTTTTTGGCAAACCAGTGTGACGGTCTCGTTGCTCGCTTTGGTATTTATAGTGTCGGCAGGCATGTTCTGGCAGAGGCGAAAGCAACGTATGACGCCGGCTCGCACGCATGGGCCATCCCTTGACGCTCCTGTTCACTCAAGCAATGAGTAATCTCGCATGGACCCAGTGGTGGGCGGCCCCTTGGTTATATGCACATGACGACTGGAAAAGCACAGATATATATACAACGCTTGTAGAACTTCATCGCAGCGGGCTGGTAGTCACAGGCACGCATTACGGTATCGCTCCCTGCCTGCCGCCCATGCCCGACCCAGCCTTACTGCAACTCGTAATTGCTCCAGCAGCCCAGCTGGACCTGGGGCTGGCACTGGTTGACGGGATCTGCCGTCCTGCCAGTGCAACGGCGTTGGATGAGCACCATCTCCTGTGGTGTAAAAGCCTGTCCAAGGCTCTGCCCCTGGATATCGTGCAGACTGATAATGACCCACTGCGGTTGCTACGCGCCTGGATAACCGCTGCTACCTGGCAACGGATCAGACTGCGTTTCCCTCGCCAGCGTGTGCTTTTTCTGGAAGAAAAGCCCCTGATGCTCAATGGCTCGCGTAGCCGTCTCGATACCCTCTGGCATGCAGTGGTCTGGCGAATAGGCGCGCCAAGCCACAGCGACGGCGCTTACGAATCATGGGCGCAAGGAGATTAACAATGTTATGTCGGCGCACAATCAACTCACCTGGCGGAGCGCCCCCCTTGGCGGGAAGCCTGATCTCCCGCGAAGCCCTGGCAAGTTATACCCAGGCCGGCGACGTGATAGAGCAGGCAAAGGCTGGGGCCAAACAATTGCTGAGAGAGGCACACGAACAACGCAAAAACCTGCTTGAAAAGGCGGGGCTTGAAATATGGCAGCGTGCCGATGCCCAGCTCAAGCGCTGGGAAGCCGAGCGCCAGGCCTTGTGTGACAACCTCGAACACTACGCCACTTCAATTGCCAACCAGACTATTCAGCTCTTGCTTGAAGAAACGCCCCACACACAACGGATTGGAGCCCTGATCAAGCAACTGCTGGCCTGCCATATTCCTGCGATTAAGGCGACACTGGTTTGTCATCCACATGAACTTGAGACAGTGAGGCAATACCTCGACAGCGGCGGTGATGTTCACTGGACGCTACGCGCGGAAAATACGATCAAGCCTCAAACGCTGATATTGAATACCGACGAGGGAGATTTTCGTATTGACTGGATATCCATGGTCAACGCCGTCATGAAAAACGATGAAAGCCTCCTGGTAGAAAGCGGCAGGGACACATTTCATGACATATAAATAGCTACAAATGGAACCATTTCGAAATAAAAGCCATAAAGGAGTACACACCCACAAAGGCATTTCACATGAACTTTTTCGATGGCCTTAAAGACAAGCTTGTTAGAGACGCAAAATTCGTTGACAGGGAAGTAAACTATGCAGCCGAAAACTTTTCGGGTTCAGAAGAAGACACCGCTTTGTTTTACGAACTTATCGCAAAACAGCGTAAAACCGAATATCTCGTCAATGAGCAAACCCGCGTAAATTTCATGTTACTTAAGTCCGGCCTGGACAGCGCACAGTAAGTGAAAAAATCACTTGCGGAGTATTTGAAGAGTGGCTCCGGGGAACTCAGTTTATTCGAGAGCGATGACGAAATTATCTTACGTCACTGTTCCGACGCCATACTGCTAAGTGCTCAACTGACCCATCAAGCGCCGAATAAATCAACGCTGGCAACTTGGATGCGACAGGGAGCGATCAGCCTGGCTCACTATCAGGGTGCGCTCGCTCAATGCCCAGCCAGTGGTGAACTCTGGTTGATTCATTGCTTGTATAAGCCCTGCGACGAGCAGGATTTGCAGCGCAGTATCGAATCTCTGCTCAACCAACGCGATACCTGGCGTGCCACCTTCGCACGCCTGAACAAGCCGGCCCATCCACTCAGACCTACTTCGCTACGTTCGTTGTTGCGTAATCAGGGAAACACCTATGTATAACAACATTTACAAGCACAACAGCTTGGGCCCCAACTTGTCTGAAACTTCATCCAGACGTCCCCAACTGGCATGCCTGCTCGCGCTCGCCTGCTTGCTCGCCCCGGTGCAAAGTGCCCTTGCGGCCATCCCCGCCGAATGGAAAAACACCGCCTACGCCTACGAGGCCGAACACAAACCTCTGCGCGAGGTACTCGAAGACTTCGCCCAGACCTTTGGCACGCAACTGCAGATCGAGGGCCTGCTGGAGGGGGACGTCAACGGCAAGATCCGCGCTAACACCCCGCAATCCATGCTGGACAGGCTGGGCGTCGAGCACCGTTTTCAATGGTACCTCTACAACAACACCCTTCACATCAGCACCCTGGATCAACAGGAGTCCGCACGCCTGGAGGTCTCGTCAGAGACGATTTCAGATCTCAAGCAGGCGCTGACCGATATCGGCCTGCTCGATAGCCGTTTCGGCTGGGGAGAGCTGCCGGAGGACGGAGTGGTACTGGTTTCCGGTCCCAAACGCTATATCGAACAGATCAAGCAGTTCAGCAGCCAACGCCGCTCGCCGGATGAAAAGCTGAGCGTGCTGAGTTATCCGTTGAAGTTTGCCAATGCGGCGGACCGTCATGTGGATTACCGCGGCGAGAAGCTCATCGTCCCCGGGGTTGCCACGATTTTGCGGCAGCTATTGGAACCCCGGTCCACCTCGTCGCTCTCTGGACTGAGCCAACGCCCTACGTCCCAACCAACCCCTCTCACACCCAACGTACCTCGGTTGGCCAATCCGCTGCTGGGGCAAATGTTCGGCGCCAATGGCAATCCAGGGCAGTTGGACCCGGGGCCGACGTTGACCCCGCGCGCCCCGGTGTCCAACAGCCGTATACGCGTCGAAGCCGATGTACGTAATAACGCCGTGTTGATCTATGACTCGCCGGAACGCCAGGGCATGTACCGTGAGCTGATCACTCAGCTTGACGTTGCGCGCAAGCTGATCGAGATCGATGCAATCATTCTCGATATCGAGCGCACGCAGTTGCGCGAATTCGGCGTGAACTGGGGCTTCCAGAACAGCCGCTTTCGGGGCGGCGTGAACATGGCGCCGGGCAGCTCATCGCAGCTGTCGATCGGAAACCGTGACCGTTTCTACGCTGATATCCGCGCACTGGAAGCCAAGGGGCTGGCGACCATGGTTTCGAACCCTTCGGTGCTGACGCTGGAAAACCAACCGGCGGTGATCGACTTCAACCGCACCCAATACCTCACCCCCGGCAGAGATTACGTAACCATCTTGCCCGTTACCGTGGGCACCAGTCTTCAGGTCGTGCCCAGGGTCACCACCAGCCGCGGCGTCAACCAGCTCCATCTGGCGGTGGATATAGAAGACGGTAATTTCGACGAGAGCAACCCTGACCGCAACCCTGACCACCTTGACGTACGCCGAGGCAAGGTCAGCACCCAGGCCGTGATACAGGAAAAGCGTTCGCTGGTTGTCGGCGGTTTCCATGTCACCGAGAGTGCCGACAAACAAAACAAGATCCCTGTGCTGGGGGATATTCCGCTGTTGGGCAAGGCGCTGTTTTCGTCGACCGAACGCAAGAACAACCGGCGTGAACGCTTGTTTATCCTCACACCGCGGGTCATCGGCGACCAGGACGACCCGTCGCGCTATCTGCCGCAGGCCGACCAGGCCGAATTGCAAGCCGCACTCACGCCACTGGCCAGGCGCTATTCCCCCCATGAGCCGGTGATCAAGCGCAGTGACATCATCAGTACCCTGGCACGCCTGGTCAGCGGGGAAGTGCCCAAGGCCTTCAAAGCAGCGCCGATGCCGCTGGGGCTCAACACCTTGTGCAGCACCCGTGACTTGCTGGCACTCAACAACGAACGCAGCCAGTGGTTCGCCGGCCCGGAATACAACGTGGCGGTCGTGGTGCTGCGCAATCAGTTCAAACGCAATGTACGTATCGACGAAAAGGAATGCAGCAACTCGCAGACCCTGGCGGTCACCGTGTGGCCGCACGCCTGGCTCAAGCCAGGTGAAGAGGCCGAAGTCTTTATCGCCATGCGTCCCGTGGTGAAGGACGAACACCTCAGTGTGCCGCGCCCTTCCTTGATTACTCCTGCCCAGAAGGCTACGCCATGAAACTCAGACTCTTGTACATGACCCTGATCGGCGCAGCGATGCTCATCACCGGCTGCGTTCCCACCTGCAAAGGTGATTCATGCTCGCGCCCGCAATCGACCAAGGACAAGATGGTGATCTGGTGGCCACCGCAGATGCGTGTCGAGCCCGGCCCCGCCGGCGAGCGGTCGGATTACCAGACGGTATCGCTGGAACGCTGAGGCCTCAACCCATGCCCGACAATCAACGCCAGGTATTCCTGGACTCTCTGGTGAGCGGCAATGCCGCTCACTTGCCACTGGCGCCCGGGATCAAGGTCTGCGCGCTGCAGGTAGGAACGCGGCCGGGGCTGGCCCTGCAGGTGGCTTGCGAAGCCGTGCAGGCCGGGCAACTGCAGCGTGTGTTGGAGCGGCGTTTTGAGCAGGCACTGGCGTTCAATGGCTGTTTTGTCTACCTCGACGCCCAGGACGCCCTGGTAATCTGGCACGCGCTGCCCGCCACAAACAGCGCGCTCGACAGTATCCTCAGCCGGATGCTGTCACTGGCCAATCTGCAAGCCCTGGACAGGGTCTCAAACCGCTGATCAGCGCCGCTCAAGCTCCGGCAACTCAAGGGTTTCACGCTTGGCGTCATCATCCAGCTCGCGCAGGGTACGGTAGATGAGTGCCACCGCCTGCAAGGTTTCGCGGGGGATGCTTGCTCCCAGCTTTTTCGTGTAAAGCGTGCGGGCCAGCCATACGCACTGGATCACCGGAACGTCGGCTGCCTTGGCGCGCAGGATCAGCTTGCGGGCTTCGGTATCCGTGCCCTTGCTGACCAGCAAGGGCAGCGGGGTTTTACCCGGGCGGTAATACAGGGCGACAGCGAAGTGTGTCGGGTTGACCACCAGCATGTCGGACTCCTCCAGCTTGGGCAGCTTGACCTTCGGCTCCTCCTGCGCCAGTTGATAGGCCAGCGAACGCCGCTGGCCCTTGACGTGAGGGTCGCCCTCCATGTCCTTGTACTCTTTTACGACCTCCACCTGGGTCATACGCATGCGCTTGGCAAAAAAGTGCTTCACCAGCACCAGGTCGATGAGCGCCAGCACCAGCAACATGCCGAGGCACACATGCAACAGGTGGCGGAATAACGCAATCAACGCCAGGATGTAACTCTGCAGATCACTGTTGGCCAGGTTGATCAACGTACCCAATGAAGGGCGGATCACCACATACAGGATCAGCGAAATGAAGCAGGCCTTGGCGACACTCATCAACAGGTTCATCAACTGCTGGGCAGAGAACATCTGCTTGACCTGGCTGAGCGGATTGAGTCGATTGAAATCCAACTTCAAGGCCTCGGGCGCAAACAGCATGCCGAACTGCATCCAACTGCTGACCAGCTTCGTGGTAATCGCAACGCCGACCATCAACAGGGCGAATGAGAAAAACACCACCAGGCCTTCGAACAGGACTTCTTCCAACGTTCGCGTAAAGGGCTGAGACAGGCGCGACATCGGCAGCAGGATCAATTGCTGGAAACGTTGCAGGCTGGTCTCGGCGGTGAATAGAGCAATCTCGCTGATGGCCGTCAGCACCAGCAGCTTTGCAATATCCTGACTTTGCGCGACCTGGCCTTTCTTGCGTTGGTCGCGCAGCTTCTTGGCTGACGCCGGGTGTTTTTTTTCGCCCGAGTCGCTCATGACAACGGCGCCTTGAACAAAAATCCGAGCGAGTGTTTAAGGTCGCCCAGCAGGCCCATGCGTCCGACGATCAGGTCCTGCAGCAGCGCAAAGTAGAGCAGCAGGACACCGACGCCTGCCAGGCATTTGACCGGTGGCGCCAACGTACTGACTTGTAGCTGCTGACTGTAGACGCCCAAAAGCGCGATGCCGAATTCCAGTAACAGCAACACCGCGATGAAGGGGGCGGCATAGAGCATCATGTGCGTGAAGGTGTCGCCCAGCAGGTCGACAAACAGGCTCATGCCATTCGCCGCTGGCAGCGGGAACCACACGGTGGGAGGCCAGATAAGGTAGCTGTCCCAGATCAACTGGGTCAACGCGCCCAACCCCAGGGTAGTCATCAGCAGGAAGATCGCCAGTTGCTTGAATAAATGCCCCATCGGCGTGGCGTCCGGCCCCAGCGAAGGGTTGAGTTGGCCACCGGCCAAAGCGCCGCGCTGGTTGTCCAGCAACGCTCCCACCGCCTCGAACAACCAGAACGGCATGGACAGCAGTACCCCCAGCAACAATCCCAGGGCGACTTCCTTGAGCACCAGCCCGCCCAATACCAACGCCGAGTAATCCCGCCCTTCCAACGCCGCATGGATACCCGGCGCCGGCAGCAGCGCCATGACCATCACAATGGTGGCCCGAAGCCTGCCGCGTATATGTTGAAAACAGAACGCGGCCACAAAGATGGCGCAGGGATAAATACGCGCCATCCCGATGAGCAGGCTGGGCAGGTATTCAAGATACAACAGCACTGGCGATACCTCAGTTCAGGGCCGAGCGGCCGATCATGTCGAAGGTCAGATTAATCAGCTGGATCAGCTCCACGCCAATCCAGCGCCCGGTCATGATCAGCGTGATTCCCACCGCCACCAGTTTGATACCAAAAGGCAACGTCTGGTCCTGGACCTGCATCAGCGCCTGTACGAGCGACGTCATGACACCCACCACCACCGCCACAATCAACGGCGGTGCCGACAACACCACGACCAGCAACATGCCTTGCTTGAACAGTACGATCGGTTCCATAAGCCGCTCAGAGATAGGAAAGAAACAGGCTGTCCAGCAGGCGCGACCAACCGGACACCATAACGAACAACAGCAGTTTGAGCGGCAGTGAGATGGTCATCGGCGAGACCATTTGCATGCCGAGCGCGAGCAGCAGGTTGGAGACAATCAGGTCGATGACGATGAAGGGAATATAGATCAGGAAGCCGATCTCGAACCCCGCCTGCAGTTGCGACAGCACAAATGCCGGGATCACCAGGATCAGGTCTTCGCGCTGTACCTCTTGCGCCATTTTTGGAGGCCACAGGCGCGCCGTATTTTCCAGCAGATGCGTCAGCACGTCAGGGTCCACGTTACGCAGCATGAATGCGCGCAACGGCTGGATGGCCTCATGCCCTGTCTGTAGAAACATCGTCAAGCTGCTCGTGTCCAGAGGGGCGACCTTGACGGTCTCGGCGATGTCGAAACCGACCGGCGCCATGATGAACAGCGTGGCCGCCAGCGCGATGCCGTTGACGGCCATGCTCGGCGGCACCTGCTGAACGCCGATGGCATTGCGGGTGATCATCAACACAATGACGATCTTCAGGAACGATGTGCAGATGATCAACAGCATGGGCATCAGCGACAACGCGGCGACGAATACAGCCAGGACGAGGGGATCTATCCCCTGAAATGTCATCGCCCGAACATCACACGGGACAGTTGCAAACCCAGGCGCCCGTCGACTTCCACCAACTGGCCCTGGCCAATCGGCCGATCACCGTAATAGAGACCCGCCATCCCCGGCGCATAACCGGCAATGCCCAGCACCGCACCCGGCGCGAGGTTGCGCAACTCGCCCAGGGTCAGGTTCAGCGTGCCGCAGCGCACGTTCAGTGCCATGCTCAGCTCATCGAACGGTTCGTGGCCGAACACATCCACCACGGGCTCGCCCTCCTCGTCCCCAGGATAGTGGGGGGTTATGAATTCTTCGTCCACAGACGCTTCCTCGATTGAAGTAAGGGTCAGGCACAACGGCCCGCTGTTATCGTCGATGCATCCATGCAAACGCTGAGTACCCACCTGTAGGTAGCCATCTCCCTGGGCACGAAAAAACGTCTGCTCAAGCAGCACCACATCGCCGGCCCCCAGGCTGCGGGCTTGCTCAATAGGCAACTGCAAACGCCCGAGGGTCACCGCAATGACCAATGGAAACGCCGGCGGCAGCGGCCCGGCCGTGGTACGCCATGGCCCGGCGTCGCACAGCGCCAGGAAGCTTTCGGGGAGCAGCCACACATAGCCCTCGACCCGGGCCGCCCCCAGCGCCACAGTGAGTCGGCAGCCAAATGCCTTGGGCCGCGGGGCCTCCAGCAACCGCACATAACCCAGCAGCGCTCTTATCTGAGGGCTCAGGTGATGCTGGAACAGCGCCCAGAACCAGGAGTTCGGATCATTGCCGGACGGGGCCAATGTCACCGGGCATTCACCCAACAGGCTGAGCAACGGCGCCGCTTCAGCGAGCGCCAGCACACCACACGAGGTTTCAAGGCACATGACCTCGCCTGTCGCGGGAGCACGGCCCGGTTCGAGTCTTAATTGCCCCCGTTGTCCGCCCACCTGAAACGGCAGGCAAAGGCCACGGCCCAGTTGATGACGCGCCGCAACCGTGTCGCTCTTGACCGAACGCAAACTCAGCGGCCGCATTATCATGCGCAGCCGACAGTGGACAGGTGCAGGCTGACCGGTTGCCCCAGCGCCGCTGCGAGCTGATCTTCACAGGGTTTGCGCACGCCGCTGAGCCAACGCGCCGTCGCATCCTCCTGCGCCTCCAGGTCGATACTCCAGGCGCCCTGTTCGCGGCGCACGCGGGCGTTGATTCGTCCCAGACGAGGCAAATACAACGTGGCTTGAAGCGGCCACTGCGAGACGGCTTGCATACGAGGCGTCAGTTGTTCGGTGAGCGCCTCGATCATGGCCGCACTGCCTGAACGCTGCGTCGCCGACCGTGAGGCCTTCGCACCAGCACCCTCACCGTCACCTGCATCAGTCCACAGCTGAGCAAACAACCGCGTCAACTCCGCAGGCGCCACGCCTACGGTTCCAGACTCACGGTCCTCTCGTGTTTCACGCAGGCGTGGACGCTCAGCGGGTTTATCAGAAACCTGGGTCATGTCGGCTCCTGCACCAGTAAAAGGGATAATTCCTGGAGCTTTTCAACCTGCCGCAGGCATTCAGTGACGTGTTTCTGGGCACTGCCGACGCTGGCTTGCTTTTCTTCGCGCTGCCCCCTCAATGCCTCTAGCTGCCCCATTTCGCGCTGGGTATTGGCAGACAATGAACGCTCCTGTCTTCCCCAGGATTTCAGGGCCTGCAAGGTAATAACCTGCCCCTGGTGCTGGTTGAGCAATTGAGCACTCTGCTGCGCCTCCTCCTGCCGGGTTCGCTCAAGCGCATCCTGAGCCTGCTGGATATGCGCAAGTAGAGCCTGCTGGGCCCGCTTCGCTTCACGCAGCGCACGCTCGGCCCGGTCAGCCCGGTGTCGGCGCAGGCGACGCAGCGTCTCGACTTCACCGAGCAGCACGTCAGAATGGGACATCGGCGGTCAGCTCCTTGAGGTGTCTCAGCGTGGTTTCCATCGGTGCGGGCTCACGCAAGTCCTGGCGCAAAAAACCATCGACAGCCTGGCGACTGTCCACGGCGAGGTCAGTCAGCGCATCGCTGCCAGGCTGGTATTCGCCCAGCTTGAGCATCAGTTCGATCTGCTGATAGGCCGACAGCAACCGTCGCAAGGCCGTACCCGCCTGGATATCCGCAGGCTCGGCGACGTTGCTCAGGATTCGCGAAAGGCTGGCCAGTACATCCACCGCCGGATAGTGCCCACGCTCGGCCAACTTACGGGACAGAACGATATGCCCGTCGAGGAGCGAGCGAACTTCGTCGGCTACCGGATCGTTCATGGAGTCCTGCTCGATCAGTACGGTATAGATCGCAGTGATCACACCCTCGCGGGTCAACCCGGCGCGCTCTACAAGGCGCGGCAACAGGCTGTACACCGAAGGCGGCAGGCCGCCGCGCCCGAGGGGTTCGCCGGCGGCCAGGCCGATTTCACGCTGGGCGCGGGCGAAACGGGTCAGGGAGTCAATCAGCAGTAATACCCGTTTGCCCTTGCGCCGAAAGCCTTCAGCCAACGCGGTGGCCGTAAAGGCTGCACGTGCCCGCTCCATGCTGGAACGATCGGACGTTGCACACACCAGTACCGCTTTGGCGCGCAGTTGCTCGTCGAGTTCATGATCGAGGAATTCACGCAGCTCCCGGCCCCGCTCGCCAATCAGGCCGAACACGATGACATCGCAATCAACGTTACGGGCGATCTCGGCCAATAGTGTGGTCTTGCCGCAGCCCGCCCCGGCGAACAGGCCTACACGCTGGCCTTCGCCCAGCGTCAGCAAGCCGTCGATCGAACGCACCCCGGTGGCGAGCGCGCGGTTGATGCGTGGTCGCTCGGTGGGCAACGGTGCCTCGCACAACACTGCGCTTGAGTCAGACACGTGCGTCTGGACAAACGCACTGACACCTTCTCCCGTGATCGGCCGGCCGAAACCATCCAGCACCTGTCCCAGCAATGCCGCGCTGACCTGCACCCGATGCGAGACCCCAAGACGCTCCACGCCGGCCCCCACCTGCACCCCTTCAAGGTTGCCCAAGGCACTGAGCACGGCGTCCTGTTGATCGAAACCGATGATCTCCGCCAGCATGTAGTCGCCTGGCTTCTTTTCCACCTGACACAAATCACCGATGCGCGCCTGAGGCAGCCGGCATTGCAGCAACATGCCATTTACGCGCTGGATTCGGCCCCGCATTGTTACAGGCGAGAAACTGGCCAACGAGCGCGCCTGGCGTTCCTGCCAGGCGTCGAGGCGCGCTTGCAACTGCGCGTTCACCAGCGCACCTCATAACGCTGTACGCCATCGAAGACCACCTTGCTGTTGTCGATCAGCACCAGGCGCAAGCCGTCCACTTCATCACCGACAAAAAGTCGGCTGCCCTCCTCCAGAACCACGTGACCATTGGGCCCGCCCACGATCTGCACAATTTTGAAGGGCAGGGCTCCATCCCGCACGCGCACACGACTGATCACCGGTACTGCGCTATCGAACTGCTCGCCGAAACGGCTGAGCATGCGCGCGACCAGATCCACATCGTCCTGTGAAACGTCCCCACTGAGCGCAACTTGCCCATTGATCACTTGCAAAGTGATCCGCTGGCTTAATTCCCGATCGTTGAGCATCTTCAACAACTGCTGGCGCACCTCGAACGGCGAGGCCAGTTCAGGCTTTTGAATCACCGGTGGCATCAGCGATGCCTGAGCATTGCGCTCTCCACTGAAAATAATGCCGACCGCCGCCATGAGCACGGCAAACGCGAGGGCCAGGCTGAGCAAACGCTTTTGTTGGGACGATGGAATCGATGACAGTTTCAACGCCAGCGGGGCCTGCCCCCCAGGCTCGGAAGACGGCGGTACAGCCACGGGCGCCGGAGGCCAGGGCTGATCGGCAAGGCTGACACACAAGCGAACGGAGCCGATCAAGAAGACCGTGTTCAGCGCCAGCTCGCCGATCTGCGCCAATACCTGCCCATCGCTGTCTTTGATGAGTCCGGCTTCGGCCTGCACCGACCAACGATCATTGGCCAAGCGCAAACGTGCGTGATGCTCGACGACCTCGGGATCGCTCAACAACAGATCAGCGTCCGGGTTGGCGCCCAGGCTCCACTGCTCGCCAAATAACGGCAGCGCGGCGCCCTGGTGCAAGCCATCCAGCACTCGCAGCTCGAACATCATGGGGCCACCCTCGGCGGGCATATCAATAAAGGGTTCATGCCACGGCCCCGCGCAGCAGCTCGTCCTGACCCAGGTCGAATCGGCCCAGGACCTTTACCTTGGAATTGCTCCCCAGCTCGGCGAACGACATCACCGGCACATGGTTGAATTCATCCAACAACAGCGCGCGCAAGGGACTGCGCAGGTCCTGGGCCACCAGCAGCACACTCTTGGTTTTCGGCCGTAGTGCAAACGCCTGGTTGAGCAGGCCGACCAGCGCAGCACTGCTGTCGTTATCGAGGGCGAAAAACACGCCGCTCTGGGTTTGGCGCAAGGCTTCGCGCAGGATGTTCTCGGTGTGCGGCGACAGCAGCCACGCGTGCAGGCCATCGGCCTCGCTGTACTGGTGAAAGATCTGCGACTTGAGCGCGATACGGGCGTAATCGGCCAGGGCATCCGGTTCGCGCTCATGCTGGCCGTACTCGATCAGCGATTCGACGATCAACCGTACGGCACGCAATGGCACGCCCTCGGCCGCCAGGCGCTGCAGCACTGAAGAAAAACGTGAAAGCGGCATGATGCGTTGCAGCTCCTGCACCAGTTCCGGCTGGTTGTGTTCAAGCCAGCTGAGGATCGACTTGCTTTCCTGGATGCCAAGAAACCGTGGCCCGCTAAGCAACATCGCCCGCTTCATGCGTTCGATGACCAGGCTGTGGGCACTGAAACGCTCGACCTGCGGATCGTCGAGCAACGGATCATCAGGGCTGAGCCACAGCCAATCGGCTTCGTCCCGTTCAGGCAGTCCTCTTTCGCCCCGGTCCGGAGGCTGCGCGAGGGCGGCGTACTCGACCGCGACACGGTCACTGAAGGTTGCCGTCACGACCGGGACTTCATGCACGCAAAAGCGCATCTCATCGACAGCCAGTGACTCACTGAACTCGGCTTCGAACGGCGGCAGCGTCAAGCCGATATTGGCAACCAGCGCATTTCGGGCCTGACGAATTTTTTGCACGATGTCGATGACCTCCGGGGCCCCGAACATCTGACTGTTGAATTGCAGCAGATACGGCCGTGACGGGTCGAAGCCACGCAAGTCTTCACTGCCGTTCTCTTCCGGACGCACCGCTTTCTCGTCCGCCGCCGCAGGGGCCTCCTCGCGCTGACGCTGGCGCATGAGGTAGTAGCCCAGGGCACCGGTCATCATCGAAATCAGAATGAACACCACGGTGGGCATGCCGGGGAGCGTGGCAAAGGCCAGCATGCCCACCGACGCGATCATCCAGCTCTTGGGCTCGCTGGTCATTTGCCGGGCAATTTCGGCGCCCATGTTGCTGACGCCCTTGCGCCCGTCCGGCGCCACGCGGGTGATGATCATGCCGGCCGTGAGGGAGATCAGCAGCGCGGGAATCTGCGCGATCAGGCCGTCACCGATGGTCAGCACCGAATACAGCGCGATCGACTCGCCTGCGCTCATGCCGTGCTGGAACATCCCGGTCGAGAAGCCCCCCAGCAGGTTGATGACCACGATGATCAAACCGGCAATGGCGTCGCCCTTGACGAACTTCATGGCCCCGTCCATAGCCCCGAACAACTGGCTTTCGCGCGATAGCTGCTCACGTTTGTCCCGCGCCTGTGCACCGTCGATCAGCCCGGCGCGCAAGTCACTGTCAATCGACATCTGCTTGCCCGGCATCGCATCCAGGCTGAAGCGGGCGGCCACTTCAGCGACCCGCTCCGACCCCTTGGTGATCACCAGGAAGTTGACGATGGTCAGGATCATGAAGATCACCAGGCCCACCGCCAGATTGCCGCCCACCACGAAATTACCGAACGCTTCCACAATGTCACCCGCGTCCTGCTCCAGCAGGATCAAGCGCGTGGTGGCAATCGATAACGCCAGGCGAAACATGGTGGTCAGCAGCAGGATCGATGGGAACGACGAGAACGCCAACGGCCCCGGCAGGTAGAGCGCCAGTACGATCAACAGGCAGGAAATACAGATATTCAACGCGATCAGGATATCCACCAGCCAGGTGGGCAACGGCACAATGAAGATAAACACGATGGCCATGACCACCACCGCGCCGAGCACTTCGGCACGCCGCGCCACCTTGAGCAGCACGCCATTGATCGACGACAGCAGTGTCACCCGTACGTCCTCGTCTCGCCGGGGAATTTCAGGGGGCCGCGTTCTTCGCGGGCCCACTCAAGCATCACGTCCTTGAAGGCTTTCACGGCGCTGGCCTGGGATTGAGCATCAAGCCACCAGGCCAGGGGCAGGGCCTTTATCTCCCTGGACAATTCGTTGAGTGAACGCAGCCGGGCACCAAGCAGCGTGCCGCCAAATTCACTGGCCAGCCTTTGCACCTCGGCCGAATCGATGCCGGTACTGGCGTAGCCCAGAAAACGCTGCAACAGATCCACCGCATTCTGTTCAACGTTAAGGCGCTGGATCAACGCCTCGCAGTTGCCCAGCACCGAGCGCAACTCGCGACACTCGCCCAACCCTTTGAGCAGGAGACGCAATTTTTCCGTGGGCACAGACTGTGTGTGGGCTGCGATGTCACCGTTCAGCGCCTGAGTCATCAGGCCGACGCCCCTGGAAAACTCCGTCGGGCCGTACATTTTCAACAGTGTTTGCAGCATCAACGCCAAGGATTGGCGCACGACCACAGAGGCGTAATAGAGCGCACGCACGTCCTGACGCTCCTGCGGGTCGGCGCTGGCTTGTTTCAATGCCAGGGCGATATTCAGACCTGCCTGGATCGGGCCGCCGAAATCACGCTTGAGCTCTCTGAGCGCGCCGCGTGCCAGGTCCTCTTCGATCCTCAATCCATTGGTCTTCGCTTCGCTGGCGATAAGCCCAAGCACCACGAAGGCACGAGCGGGATCACTGCCGGCAAGGCTGACCAGTTTTTCGACCGTGGGCTTGCGCAGCAACTCGAACCGAAGCCGGCGAACAATGGTTTCCAGCGTGGTTTGGCCAGGGTGACCCAGTTGTTCATATAGATGCACGAACTCCGCCACAGGCGAAACTTTCGCGCCAATGGATCGCAGGCCCAGGGCTTGCGCATTAAGTGTCACTTCTTCGGCGAAAATCTGCGCAATGTCATCCAGGGCCAGCGAACGGCTTGGCGCTTCGACAGTGCTGACACTGGGCTTGTCCAGGGATTGGATCTGCTGCACATCGTTGAAGGATTCGACTTTCATGGGCGGGCCAGAATGGGAAGTTTGTGTCCCTATGTGGCAAGCCGCTGCGGTCCAGTTCCATCAAAACGTTTCAAGCCGATGGGCATGAAAATACTTGCACATCCACATCGAACCTTTTGCAAGTTACGGCACAAACAGCTGTACGATCAAGAATATATATTTATATAAATCAACTAGTTATGTGTTTTTCCCGTTTGGCACAGCCAGTGCAAAAGGGGTTCCTATCGAAACCATTTCGATCGAGCCTTTCCGGAGGAAAAACAACATGAAAATACCTATTGGTGATCTCGCTCACCTCGTCGGCAGTTCGCCTCAGTTCATGGTTCAACTGACGGACGACCAGCAAAAGAAACTGCGACGTTTCATTCATAAACGCGTGCTCAACCCCGAAGACGCGGACGACCTGCTGCAACTGACCTACCTGGAAGCATGGCGCAACCGAGAACGCTTCAGCGGCCAGGCCACGCTCAGCACCTGGATGTGCGGGATCGCTCAGAATTTGATCCGCAACCACTTCAGGCGCATGTATGCCAAACCCGTGCATTGCGAGTTCGATGAATCGTTGTGGCATGGTCAGGAGGAACGCAACAGCCTGGATTGGGAATTTGAAGTCAACCGACGCCTGGAAAAAACCCTGAACGCCATCGACCACCTGCCGGTGGAAATGCGCAAGACGCTATACGCTTCGCTCGAAACCGATGGTAGCTATCAGGACACCGCCGATGCGCTGGACATTCCCATCGGCACCGTACGCTCACGCTTGTCACGGGCGCGCGAACAACTTAAACGCGTGACCCACAACCCGCCGCAGCCGTAAGCCCTCGCTATGAAAAACGTTGGGCGAAAAGGATATCTGCCCAACTCGACCGACGCTTTACGTAAGCGGCGGCAAAAGACCGCAGCCTGAAAAGCCCACCGCCGTTCACCCCGCCACTCGTCGCCATTTAGCCTGTTTTTCGTTAAACAGTTGAAAGCGTAGAAAAAAACTTAACAAAAGCCCTTGACGCATTCCCGTTCTACGCGAATAATGCGCGCCACTTGGCTACATAGCTCAGTTGGTTAGAGCATAGCATTCATAATGCTGGGGTCCGGGGTTCAAGTCCCTGTGTAGCCACCAAGTACCGGTTTACAGATGTCTACGTGAGTCTCTAAACCACCTCAAGAAGCCCGCCTCGTGCGGGCTTTCTTGTTTCTGGCTATATCTCCTTTTATCCCCCCATACCCTCCCTCCGTGTATCCTCGACAAATAATTGAACCGAGGGGATGCAAGTCCAAATGGAGCTATCTGAGATAAAACGCCGCCCCCTTTCCGATACCGCATTGGCCGGCCTAGAGCCTGATGCCAACGAGTATCGCGAGCTGGACGGGAGCGGCCTTTATTTCCCCCTGAATCCTGAGGGCCAAGAGTCCTGGCAGCTTCGCTACAAGAAGCCTGACGGCAAGTGGTCATGGCTTGGGCTTGGCGGTTACCCCGAGGTGAGCGGATCATTCGCCAGGCAGAAGCCTGCCGAATTGCGTACCGACGCCGCCGACGGCAAAAAAACCGATCGTTACCAAACAAGCCCGCAAGAAAGCAGAGAGGGATATCGCTGGCGAGACATTCGAGCCACTAGCACGAGAGTGGTACGCCTCACGTCTCACCAACTGGGATGCGGGCACCGCGAAGCGAATCATCTCCCACCTGGCGCGGCCAGTCTTCCCGGTGTTCGGAAAGCGTCCCTGGAAAAGGTTGAAGCATGACCTCCATAGAGAAGTGGCTAGATAGACTGAGGAACAAACAAGTACCTGCTACCTCATGGTCTGAACATCGACGCAACGAAGCCTTGGAACTACTCAAAAATGCCAAGAGTAAAGAGACCTGGGTAGAACTCAGCACCCACTACAACGGTTTTATTCGAGAAGTCGCAGTCAGGGAATTGTGCAGCCACCCTTCTCCCGAGGCGTTAGTGGCTTTGATAGATCGGCTGAATGATTGGGTTCCACAGGTTCGCGATTTGGCGTTAGTAGGCATGACTCACTATCTGTCGATCTCACAGACTAAAGCGTTGTTATTTGTGCTGGAGCCTCTTATGGCGCTGGCTGCGCGGCAGAGAGCCGATCATGGCCCCACGTTAATATCCGTGCGAGATGTACTACAGTCTCCCGACATCCAAGATGAGGTCTACGCAAATTTCCTTACTCGGCAAGGAAAAGCTGCGCGCTATCTGTTTGCGCTTTTGCTGGAAAAAAATACCGCCCCAGAAGCCCTTCTTCGTAGCGCCCTGGCTCATCGTGAGCTGACCGTAAGGCTAGCAGCCGTGTCTGCATGCCAGAAGCTGCCAGTTGCGCAAGCTTCGCCAATGCTGCTTGAAGCCCTGTCACAGCCAGGAGCCAAAGTGCGGGTCTGCGTACTACGAGCGCTGCTCCCGTTGCTCGACAATCCAAGCCAGCTTTTACGCCAGGCCTTGCTGGATGCATCGCCCTCGATCCGTAGCCTGGCACGCTTTGAGGCACCACGTAATAACGTCGACACACTGGCGGTGCTATCAGAACGGGTGAACCAAGATGTGCCCACAGGGAAACGTGATTGGCTCGGTGTTCTTGGCCTGGCAGCAGAGCTTAACGCCGAACTCGACGAGCGATGGCTGACAGAAGCGCTACGTTCTAGTTATTCCACCGTACGGCATGCGGCTGTGCGCCTGCTCGGGGATGACCAATTGCCCGAACTGTTTGAGGCGCTTGATGATCCGTCGGACAAGGTGTTTCGCGCGGCGGTGACGGCGCTAGACAAACAACCATGGAACTCCGTGGGCACGGGTTTGGGCGCAAAGTTAGATCAAGACTGGCATGAACTATCGACAGCCCGCCGCCAAGCGATACTTCAATTGAAACCGGGATGGCAGCAAGTGGCATATCTGCTGGACCGGCTGGATACAGAACCCGTTGTGAAGGCTTTCTGGCTTCGTCAAGTTGAGCAGTGGTGCGATCGTCAATATCAAATTGTCGACCCGGTGACGTCGAAAATTGAGAGAGGAGTGCTGGTGAAAAAGCTTCAAAGCTTGGCCGCGGGAGGCTTCATCCGCAGCGACATTGTCGCCCGCATTACTAGGTGACTGGGGTGTAAACGGTGTATTACCGCTCAACTCGTGACTCGATACCCACCAGGTTACAATCTATCACAGTGATCTCCGTCACCGAGTCGCCCGACGCCCGCCAAGCTTGACATTTGTTAACAGGGTAACGGGTTGGCCAACCTCCCTAGGGACTAACTTTTGCTAACAGTCCGCGAGCGCTCTCATCGACTCCAGGCCGATCCGATGTCAACATTTATCAACATCGCGCCAGGCCCGCACTCGATCCAATGTCAGGTTTTGTCAGGTTCTGGTGCGCGCTTTATGTCAAGTTTTGACAAGTTCTCGACCTGAAAAAAGGTTAAGTTTTGTTAAGTCGCCGGCGCTGACCAGATCGGGCGGTATCCACTCTGGTATCCACCGTAGAAGGTCGGTGTGCCCAGTCGAGCTAATGCTCAATGCGAAAGTCGAAGACGCTCAAGCTATTTTTTCTTGCTGAAGCGGACTTCAACGGCCTTTTAAAAAAGACCGTTTAGCCGCCTTTACTGAATTACCTTCCCCGTCTACGAGAGTACTCGGTGAGTCGCTGATACTGGGCTTCATGAGTCAGCAAAGGGCTTGTCTGCGCTATCGCATTGAGACACTGCTGCAGCTCACGTGGAGCCCACGGCTGATCATCAATTATTGCGTTTAGAAGTCGCAAGGCATCCATAGGAAAATGATTGCATAATCCTGACTCATATAATTGATGCACTACGTAGTGCGGATGTTCTATCGGGAGCAACCAATCCTGTACAGCCAAAAACGCACTCGAAAACTCAGGGCCCGCAGCAATACTTAATCTAACCAAAGACTCGGCTATACCACTGGTTGCGAGCGCTCGGTTTTTCGGCCAGATATGCTGCCAGAATGGCTGAACTCGATTCCTCCAGTAATCCTCGCGTTGATCAGCAGCACCTTCAAGCGCCTGCGAGAGTGCTTGGGCCGATTCTTGAAGCCCTTCTTGAGGTAAAGCACCGAAAGCGGCCCGAAACTCCTCCACCGTGTAGCCATCAATCTGCTCTAAGGCAGCGTAAGTCAAAAATGCAGCAAACTGTTGGGTGTGCTCACCCAAGTCAACATAATGATCTGCCGTTTCAAGAAAATATGGTTTGAATGCGACTAGTAGTGGACGATAAAGCCGAGGTGACCACAGGAAACCCTCCCACACGGCCTTGGCTTCTATTGGATTTGTAGCCCAGCTAAACAAGGGCAATAGGTACTGCTCAGTCCACGGGCGATCCACACGGAAGAGAGCAATTAAAGAGGCAGCTAACAACACGCGACCGTGACGGAATCGGTCGACCCTTACATCGCATAGCTGAGCGAAGATAGGCTCGATATCACTCGGAAGAAAATCACCATCATTCGGCCCACGCTTGAACCAGAAATTTATTATTGCCTGTGTGACGTGCCCCACGGGATGATTGATCGCTTCCGTAACGGGTTGGTTGAGTGGTGCGCCATTCTGCATCATGCCCGAGTCGGCCTCCAACGGCAGTGCCAATAACCGGCTGCATAACTCCAGAAAAATTAACTCATGTCGGCCAATAGCTTTGGAAATTTCTTGCAGCCAGCGGCCCAAGGCATGGGGAAGCTCCAAGAGAATCTCATCCGGCATTCCATGTACGATGGGTGCCGCATATCTCCACGACTGCTGCGCCCTTCGCTGTTCGCTCCAGACATATAGCGCCTCCTTCCAGCGTTCTGCAGGCCAAACTGCCGCTTCTGCTAAGTCACTCAGCGCGTAAAGGCTATTCAGCAAGTGTTTTCGACAGACTTCGCGCCAAGTATCTTCATGGCGGAAATGGTGTTCCGGAGCAGGTTGCTGAAGCCAACGCACTAGGTCTACCCGCTTACGCGGTGCAACTTCTAATTCTCGATGCTCGTCAAAGTCAGGATCTCCTGTTCCGCTCATCCAATGGGAGAACTCATCGCGCTCGTTTGTAGCCAATTCCCACTGAGGGTGGGCTATTGAAATCTCATCCAAACGTCCTAACGCCATGGGGCCCAACACCAGTCCGGAAAGCTTTAACTTGGAAAGATGGAGCCATACAGAGCGCTCGACCAAATGTTTCCATCTATCAGGGGTGAGGTCCTCTTTATACATTTCACGAGGAGGTCCCACCATAATTGCCTCCTCCAACCGGCCTTGTGCGGGATGCGTCAATAACTGGCCTTGCAACACAAGAAGACGCAAAACCTCCCGCTGGGTTTCAGGTGCCCACAACCACCATGCTTCGTCGGCCAACAGCCACTCTGTCCATTGCTCTGGAGCAATACAGCCACCCTGGCCGCCAGCGTAAAAAGCCAATCGTTTGAATGTGGGATAGGGAATTTCGAACCATCCCTGGGCAATACGCAGCGCGCGAAGGGCATCAGTTTTGCGCACTGCCAACCAAGAATCTCGCACAAGCTCGATTAAGGAAACCCACTCACGAAAGCCGCGGTTCTGACGATGCGGAATAATCGAGGGTAGGTCCCAATAAGAACGATCGCTGCGATCATCCGCCTCGCCCAATTCGCACAGTAGATCTAATGCATCACGCAGTAGTTGCTGAAAATCCTCTAACAACAACGGCAGCGCGGACGCCCAGTCATCACCCGAGAAGTCTTGAAATGTGGATTGAGCGTGATCCGTTGCCAGCACTATTTCCCAATCTACGATCTGTCGAAGGCGAGTGGGCTCGACGTTTACACTTGGCTCTTCATACCATCGAAATGGCTTCTTCAATGTAACCTTAGGCGCGAGTAGTTCTCGCAACTCCAAGCGCAGCGTTGCAGTCAGCCCGTCCCATTTCAAGCGATCTTTCCAACGATAAATGTCTAGCTCGCGCCAAGGCGACTTGACCCTTCCAGTGAGTAACAGACGCCAAAGCGTTCGCATTAAAGAACCTGGGATTCCGTTGGGCTCATGCTTGCGAATCTCGTCCAGCTCTGCCGATTTACCCTCACGCTCCAACCGAGCAAACTCATTTAGGCGATCTTCGATCAGAAACTGCAGACGCTCATGTAATTGCCCGCCTCGCTGGGCGATCCAAATAACGAGCTGGGGATCATTTAGGTGCCGCACTAACCAACGGGCAATATAAAACATCACCTCATCCCATTGAGACCCAGAAGGACCTCCAGAAACCAGCATCTGAGCTGGCGCAAGGGGGTATGGGGCTGGGCGGCGAACAAAACTGAAGCGCAGCTTTGCATCAACCTCGACACGCGGAGGAACGCCAAAACGGGACAGATCACCGTGTTGATATCGCTCCAAGGAAAAAGCATCGAGCAACCAATCAAGTGACGGAACTGGATTAAACATTGCAAACTGTCGAGCTGGCAGTCCGGACTTGTCGGACAAAGCCCATAGCATTCGACCAACAAAATCATCTTGGCGTGTGCTCGCAGATGGTCGAGCTAGGGCATGGTTTATGACTATCCGCTCTTTACCCGTAACACCATCACGGTAAGTTTCCGCCCAGGCCTGTAAGGTTTTATGCAGGGCCCAATGATCATGGCTATCGGCAATCACGTCGTAAAGGATCGGGGTAACGCCCTTAGCCTCCCACTCTACTTTCTTGAGATGTTCTTGCCCGGGCACGCAGTCTCCTAATGCCCAAGCCTGTGGCGTAATCTCCCCCAGCATTCGATCTGCAGCCAATGCATCCATCATGTAGCGCAAGACGGGATCATTGATGCTATATCCCACAAAGCAAACCACATAGTTTCGGAACAACTCGCTCACGAAGCGCGCAGCCCAACGCTCCGTGAGATATGCCAAACCAAAGTCACCGCTCGTCATCACTAAGCGATTTAAGGCCGTTTCATCTGCGTTTTTTGGTAGTAGGCCATGCAGATAAACGAGACCATTCCAGCGACTTTTTTTAGGAATAGGCAGCATCGGAGCAGCGTATGCTTGGAACCTCTGATGCGAGCGCTTTGCTGCGGTATCGAAAACGCGATCAAAGTTAGTTGTGACCAGTCGCAACGCTCCTTCGCGGCTCCGAGCCAACGTAAGCAAAGCTTCATGTGTCTCTGTCGCGCCTTTGCGACGAAGCTTAGGCTTAAGCACATTTGCTAGAGCTAGTCTTACCGCGAGGCGCTGTCCAGGCAGTCGTCGCTCTAGCAGATCTAGCGTTGCATCAAACTGACCTTGACTGAATACCTCTTTCTCAATGTCTGTAAGCGCCGTGCCGGTCAGCTTATAAATTTGCTCTACCAATCCCTTGAAGCCTGGCAGCCCCGCAGGATAAGAAATCCCAGCACCACAGAAAAAGACAACCCGACCTTCTTCATGAGCCTGCAATAGCTCCTCTGGGATGTCAGGACCATTAGTGACAAATTGCATTCCCTTGTCCTTTTAGTTTGCTTGATAGCACGACGCCATCTTGGCAAGGGTTTATTTAGCACAAAGTCTTGTCTTCGCCTATTGAACCTATGATTGCTAGAAAATCCGGGAATCTCCTGCACCACTGGACCAGCGTGATGCTCGTGCAACACCGTAAACAGCCCAGCAACGACGAAGGCTCGTCGCTTGGGTACGCGCACGGTTGCTACGCGTTCGGGTACGTACCAGTAGCACGTTCGCGCGGAGGTTCGCACTTTTGGTTCGCACCCTCTTACGCGAACCAGGTGCGAACCAGGCGGCCAGCCTGTTATGAAAAGTTATGGTTGCCAGGCACTGGTTTCCAGGGTTTTGTAGTGGTTTCCACTGAAAGTCGACTTATAAAAAGGACAAAGTCTACAATCAGGACGTGCCACACGGTAATCGAAGACCAACCTATCTCATTACGAATTTCTTTTACCTCGGACCTCGTATTGGTCACAGTTGCAAGCTGTATGCTGCCCATAGGATCGAAGGAGTGAAGTCTATGCACCCACGGCTCAAAGCACCTAGCACCCACCTACCTGAAAAATTCCATGCTGCATTTGAGCTATGTTTTGCAGCACATGACGTCATCGCTCAATTACTTGTATCTGGTATGGAGGCTGGGCTGTTCGTAAAAAATATTAAATTTCAAAATCACGAAGATAAAGCTTCCTTTGAGGAGGCAGATGACATCTTTGAATGGTTCAAAAGTAGCGGCCGATTGGAGGATAAGGTAGATGTACTAGTAAGCTTGGTTTTCCCTGCTGTTTTATCCGATATGTTGCACTGTATTTTTGAGGCGTTAGAGACCTCCCGCAAAGGCAAGCTTGCTATTTCCTACATGCTGCTTAGGAAGCCCTTGCAAGAAAGCCTTTATCTACTCGAATCGGTAATTGCAAATAAAGAAGATTTTGCCGAGAAGCTTTCTATAGATCCGCTGAAATTACGCCCGCAAAATGCTGGTGGCGTACCGGGGCATACCAAGCGCATTCAAAAGGTGCTAGAGATAATCGGCGAGCAGGATAAATTTGATGCCGAATATTTAGCAAAGCTTCGGTATGACAAATTGGAGCAAGATAGCTTTGACGGAATATGCAATAAGGCGATGCACTTATTCACAGAGCATCATGCATTAAGAACAGAGCCACATAACGTGAACTTTATATTTTCAGGGGAAGAAGAAATAGAAGGGCAGTGGTCATTTCTTTACAGCAGACTCCCCTACGTCCTCATATACGTGGCCTCACTGAGTGATTATATTTCCTTGCGGTATGCTGAAACACTGCCTTTATACATTGATGACATCAAGCGTAGGCTTACTGCCCTGTCGTTGATCAGCACATCTTCCACTGACGCTGAGTACATAACAGAGCAATGGAAAACTCTGATAGCCACGAACTATCACTGGCTGCTCGGACATTGCGACGAGAATGGATATCGAGCACCAGAGCCTAACGATCTAATCAAGATGGGATCTACAGGAGCATTCCCAGGAGAGACGAACAAAAGCGTCAAGGCTAGAGCCCGAATCTACGATAAAATTTCGGACGTAAACAAAACCCGCTCTTAGTAAGTCCGCTCCCATCAGCGAAGCTGAATCCTGACTCATATCTAAAATGAAAAACGCATATGGCACAACGCGCCCAGTGGGGGGTAAGAAGTTCTGTAATCGCCCTCGCCTACGAAGTATCCGTGCTACTGAACCCCCTGAAGGCCCCTAGGCGGATACCCCCTTATGTCCCGCTTACTTTTACCCGGCCTTTACCGAATCGCTGGCGAATGTGAGACAGGCATAAGACGGATTCGGCGAGCGTGGCCGTCTGAGGCTAACCCCGTGCGGATGCCGTCAAAGTTAAGGGTTTTTCCGTCTCATACCCCTGACGGATTCTGGACAGGCTCTGGACAGATGTGGAGGCCGCGGATCATCCAAGTCCGCCTAGGAACCAACGCGTGCGCCGGCTGGCGGCAGATCTGGGAGGCGACCGGATAGCTACCTCGTCCAGAATCGGGGAGAGCCGCGACGGTCATTTGCTTGACCAGTGGCCCAGAATCGAACCAGGCAAACGCCTCCAGAATCCTTGACCAGCCTTGACGCAACCTTGACGAAATTCTTGACAGGTCTTGACGGATTTATCTGGTGCCACCAGCAGTTGGATCGCTGAAAGCCACGCAGGACAAAGCTTTGCGGGCATTCGCGCAGATTGGCCAGCCTTAGCCTCGTCAAGAATTCTAGAGGTACCCGTCAAGGTAATTGCTCGATCAATATCAAGGCCCTGCTGGCGGGATGGGGTGGTGAAATACCGGGCCAGACAAACCCTTAGGGCCCCAGGCAATACTAGACAGGCACTAGACGGATTCCCGACGACAGAACAAGAGTCAATTGCCCGCAGCCCAAGCAATGCGCCGCTTCCAGCATCAAAGGTGGCATGCTGGCGCTAGATGCTCGTCTAGTATTTTCCGGGGCTTCCAGCGACCTGACAGCAGGTCGGAGCAGGTGGTGAACGAGTCGTTCACCCTGGAGCGGAAACCGGTCGGCCTGCCATCTTGGCCAGCCCCCGGATTCCAGGTAGCTGCTCACGTTCCGCTGGTAACATCTGCAGGTCATTTGCTGGCCCCGCCTCATTCCGGCGCCAGCATCAACCGCGCACCGAGGATAGAGCCGTGTCCGTTATTGACTGTGATTATCTACCCGCCGACAAGGTGGTGTTTCCGCCGGAACTGGCGCTGCTGATTGTCAGGAAGGCAAGCGCAATGGCCGCAGCATTCGAGGAGCAAGCGCTCGACCAACTCACCAAGGACGTCCGGCGGGCACTGTCACAAGGCGCAGATTCTCGACGGATCATCGTGGAAATGCGCCTGTAAGCGGCTGAGAGATCCAGTATCCGGGTAACTGCCCAATACCTGACATACCAGTATGGAAGACCAGGCGCCTTTTTTTAGCTGGAGGGATGAGACGAAGCCAGACCTCAGCCAATTAAGATTCAATCGCGAAAATCGGGTTCTACGTCCGTTAACTCACAGTCATAGCTTCCTTGAGCGATATCGATTTCAATTTGCCAGTCCTCGGGGTCGGAATCCCCTTGCACGCCTGAACAAGTCAGAAACGCTTGCACCTCAATTGTTGTAGATGCTTCAAAAGGTTCCGAGCCTACCGTTACCTCCTCCCGGTCAATTGAATCCCAAGCATAAAAATCAACACTGACCGCAGTTTCGACTGTAGCTTGTATTACGAGATCGATGACCCAAGTTGTCTTGTCATCACTAAGGGACCAGACCTCAGCCGATTCAATTTCATAGCTCGTAAGTACCGCTTCATAGACCTCCGCTTCTACCCGTGACACGGAACCACTTGAAACGTTTTCAGCACTCCAAGAGGCATTGGCAACATGCTGCGTGAGCGCATCTGTAACTTCTTGCCTTACCGATGCGCCATCCGTCTGGACTGCCGCAATAATCTTTTTCTCTACGGCCTGAGCGTGCTCATCGGTTGCGGCAAATAATGCGGCAAGCGCCTCAATCGATTTTACGCAATAGAGATAATCCGACTCATCTGCAAAGTCGCTCCACCCTTCGTCTCCGGACGCAACGATGCCCATCGTCTCCTCCCTCTGGGCATGGCCCTCAAGCAGAAGAAGCGAGGCCGCATCAGGAAACTCTGATTTCTTATCTTTTCGCTTAGCGAATGGAGGTTCGCCAGCAAAATAGAGATTGAACATTTGCATGACCAGTTCATCACCACGGACGGAAAGCACACCGCCGCCGCCGCAATTGGTCGCGTAATTCTCAACGACCTCTCGGAAAGCCTGCGAAGCCGCCTTCTCAACTTCTAAGCCTGCAAAAAGAGCATCAATTCCCTCTGTTGGCACTGAGGTCAGACGTTTTAGGTTCGCTGATGCGCCGTTGAAACTATCGACAGCCTCCATAACTTTCACCATTCGGTGAGCCACGATTTCTCGGACAACCACATCTGATAGGTACAAGGACATCGTGTCCGGAAGTTGCTTTGGTAGCTGCTTCAACGCGCCTTCAGCAAAATTATATCCAGCGCTTTGTATCAGATCGGTGTCCAGCGAAAAGAATGAAACCTCTCCCTCCCATAACTGAGCAGCCGTCGGCATTCCTTTTGGCATAGCTAAGCACTCCTTAATTGCTGCCGCCAGCATAGATCCAAACGATTGGAGCCACCATTGAGGGTGGATAAGAAAAGTCACTACCCCGCCCCGAGGTAGTGCCGGTAAGAAAGCTCGACTATATGCCAGTACCATAACTGAAAAGCGAGGATGTGGCCTGGTGGTCTAAATGACGTGATGACGAGTATCAGGCCTGCCGCCTGAGCGGGCTCATCAAAATGTCTTTACCGTTCGTCGGGGGACCAAGAACGAGCTTCGGCGGTTTTCTTAGCCTCAGTGAAACGGGCCAAAAACACCCCAGCAGACAGCGCCGTGTATCCCCATGTGTATCCCTTGAAAATAAAAAAAACATAAAACCAACAAAAACATAAATTTACGCTACTGGTTCAAATGTCTGTGTACCACCAAGTACTAAAAACGGCTTACCGAAAGGTAGGCCGTTTTTTTATGCCCGCAGGAAAGTCTCGCAAAGGTGCTTACACTCAAAAATACTTCCCATCTGTATTTTGACGCCCCCAGGAGCCGCTGTTAGTGTCCAACTCCCCCCACCACGGAGCGCTCCCGATGCAACTGGACATCTACCAAGTCGACGCCTTCAGCCAGCACGCCTTCGGCGGCAATCCCGCAGCGGTATGCCCGCTCACCGAGTGGCTGACGGACGAGCAACTGCAACACATCGCCGCTGAAAACAATCTGTCGGAAACCGCGTTCTTCGTACCCCGTGGTGACCTTTATGAACTGCGCTGGTTTACCCCGGAAGTCGAAGTGGACCTGTGTGGTCACGCCACCCTGGCAGCGGCGTGGGTGCTGATTCACAAGTTGCCGGACGCGCCCGCCGTGTTGCGCTTCGCCACGCGCAGCGGCGAGCTGCGGGTGACGCGCAATGGCGATGAACTGGCCATGGACTTCCCGGCCAGGCAACCCGAGCGCTGCGAGCCGCCAAGCGGAATGCTAAGTGCATTGGGGATCGAAAACGCCGAGGTGTTCGGCACCGATGACTATATCGTGCTGGTGGAAGATGAAGCACAAGTGGCGGCACTCGCGCCGGATTTCGCAAGGCTCAAGGGCCTGCCCAAACGCGGGATTGCCGTCACTGCCAGGAGCACACGTTTTGACTTTGTTTCGCGCTGGTTTGGCCCGAATGTGGGGGTCAATGAAGATCCGGTCACGGGTTCCGCGCATACGTCGCTGGCACCGTTCTGGGCCGAGCGCCTGGGCAAATCGCAATTGACCGCCGAGCAAGGCGGTACGCGCAAAGGTCAATTGCGCTGCGAGCTGCAGGGTGACCGGGTCATCATCTCCGGTAAAGCCGTGCTGTACATGCAGGGTGTGATTTATCTGTAAACGAGGCGGCTTGCCTTACGTCAAGCCGCTTTCATCCTGGCAGCCCTCAGGCCACCGCATTCGGCGTTCTTATACGCTGGTCCGCCAAGTCGATGGTCAGGTCGTGGCGTGGCAGGGGGCTCAACGTATCGTTCAGGTTCATGCGCAACGGTTTGTCCGCATTCGCTCCGTATTCGAAGTCGACGTTGACGTGTTTTTGCGTGTGACTGAGCGACGCGCTGCTGAAAAAACTGAGCGTGGTCAGGGCCGGCAATGACATGCCATGGGTCTGGGTCGCGGTGTAGTTCATGCTCATGCTTTTCACACGCAGGTTGTTGGGATCTTTCAGCGCTCGCTTGATCAACGGCTCGGTGCTTTCGCCCGCCAGGTGACGACGCTCGATCGTGCGCAGAACCTGCGGTTTGAGCTCCATGCCGAGCGTCACAGAAGTTCCTTCACCCTGCTGCAGTTGTTGGATGATCCGCGCGAACTGCGGGTCCTCCCCGAGCCACTGCACGATGGCGGCCTTGTTGCCCGGTGCGACATCGTCCAGCCAGGCAAATCGCCCGTTGTCCTGCAGCCCCACCCTTGTCACGCTGGATTCGACCGACGCCAGCTGACGCAAACCGGCTTTCATCAGGGTGTGCTGGGTCATGCATGTTTCCAGCGACTGGCCGATGGCGTGATAGTCATCCAGCTTCGTCGCTGAAGGAGGATGCGCCGCCATGAAACGCTGCAACATCGCCAACTGCTCCTGCGGGTCAGCCGACGGTGCCATGACGGCCAGGTCCTGCCTGAACTGCGGTGAGTACTGCGACAGACGCTTGTGGATATCCTCGATCTGAGCCTGCGTTACCGGTTGCGCAGGCTTGAAGGACAAATCGACGGCCCGGGATTGCCCACGGTCGAATTTCACCCTGGCCGACACTTCCGGCAAGGCAAAGGCGATAGCCGTCGGCCCGCCCGCCTCACCTCTGCCCAGCGCCAGCGCGTTGACCGGTGCGAAGTTGGCCCCTGCTTCAGCCTCCCTCAGCCATTGCAGGTTGCGCCCTTCGTTAAGACGGGTGTCCGTCGCTGAACGCACGCCGGACCGGCTCGCATCCGCGTGTATCAGGTTGAGATGGCCCACCCCGCCGATACCGGCGCGTATCACCGAGTCGAACTCGGCAATATTATCCTGGGGGCTGTACATCAGCCGCAGTTGGGCAAGCCCATCCAGACTCAGATCAGCGCTGACCTTGGAACCTTCTCCAGACGCGTGTTCCTTGCCCAACGCCAACAAGTCCTGGAACCCTCCGGACTGCCCCGTCAGGATCGACATCATCTTGCCGAAGTCAGCCTCCCTCACGTCAAAACCAATGCTCGTCTCCCTGCTTTTCTCAACGCTCGCCAACAACTCACCCGCCACCCTCAGGCCAGGCCCCACGGCGCCACCGCCCTGGCCTAACGTCACCCCCAGACCCAAGGAGCCGGTCATGCGCCGCATGTCGTCGGTGCTGATCTCAACGTGTGCCCCCTGGTCGGTACGACTGATGCTCACACCATGGGTATGGGACTTCGAGGCCTCCAGGAAAAACTCCAACGGCGCCACCGGTTTTACGCCGGTCACTATCACACCCAGGGCCTGGCCCTGGGTTCGACTGGGGCTGAGGGTCTGACCACTTTGCAGTTGCCGCACTTGCTGCGTCATGGCGTCCTGTATGGACGCATCGGCGGGCAATCCCAGCAGCCCCGACAGGTGCCAATGCAAGGCGGACCCTGGAGTGCCAAGATCCTTGGCCAGCAGTTTGAAGTTGTCATACAGCGATTCCGCCTGGTCGTAGCTGACGATCTGCTGGCTGGACAGTTTGTGCACCGGGCCCTCTTCAAAGCCTTTCATCACCGCCTGAAGCGAGGCCTCGATTCTTTTCAAGGCGCTCGGGCTATGGCCGGATGTGCTGTTCAGTGCCTCAACCATCCCGGCCAACTGTTCAAGCGTGCGGGCATGGTGAATCAAATCACCTTCGACGAGCGCCGAAGGATGACCGAGATCTCGCTGACGCTCCGGCTTCCACTCGGGCAACCTCAAGCCCTGCCCTTCGAAGTTGGCCAGCAGTGCGGCGGTGAGCTTTTGTGATGAAGGTTCGACCCGCTTGAACGCTTCAAACAAGCGGTGCAGCGTCGACTCGGCGCTCACCACCGTGCGGCTGAGCCTGGGCTGTGAGTCAACTGTCAGCCCATGCAGGTCGCCTAACAGGCGGGCGCACGCCTGGCTGCTTTTTTCGACCTTGAGCAGCGCCTGGCTGAGCTGCCCGGCCAGTGCCTGTCGCGGCCCGGGCTCGCTCAGGGCCGCAAGGCGAGTGCTCAGGCCGGCGCCAACCGGCTTGCTCCTGGAGAGCGACTCGAGCTGTTGGTGCAGGCGCTTGTCGTCCACGTATACGCTCTCCAATCCCCGGCGACCCTGCATGTGATGCGCAATGGACCGGCCTTTCTCGCCCTGCGCCTGCAAAGGATGGAAGTGCGCCTTGATCCCCTGGAAAAAATGGCGCTTGGTGGGTATCCCTTCGCGTGTTTGCCCAAGCACATTGCTGCTGGCCGTCAGCGCGCCCCCTGACACAGGCGTGCGCATCTGGCCGGCCGCTAACGTATCGGCCAATGAAGCCTCCGGCACCGCCGCTTGCACTGGCCCCCATGTCATTGCGCCTGGGTCTGCGTTATCCAGTCGATGAAATTGCTTGTCCCAACCACCAATCAAGTGTTTGTCAGCCCCCATCCGCAGGGACTCCAAAGACTGACCCTGCGGCAGTTCAACCTGGCTCCAGCGCGGCGCAGCCCCCTCGCGGCCTTGCCAGGCGTGGCGATCGAGCTTGAATAATTCGCCCCCCTGAGTGTGTGCATAAAGATTCGCTTCATGATCCAGCGCCAGTGTTTTGATGGCGAGCGCCGGTGAAGGCCGTAACGGGCCGACTGCCCCGTCCACACAGGCCTGGAGCTGATGATCTTTATCGACGCTTACAAAGTTGCGGCCGTCGGCTACCGCGAAGCCTGTGACCGGACGCTGAATATCGCCCGCAAGCACTTCCTCAAGTGACACCTGGGGGCGAGGCTTGGGCAGTGCGCTCAATTCATGACTGGCGCCCTCGAAGACCGGGTCACGCACCTTTGTGACATTCACCGCTTTGAGTTGCCCTGCTTGCAGCACATAGGCGCGTCCATCCAGGCCCCGCTCCAGATGGGCCACGTCCTTTTGTGCGCATTTGTCCCAACGTTGCGCTGCCGCATCCCAGCTCAGCAATGTGCCTGAATCAAACGCCACCTGGCCGCGCAGCCCGAGATCGACGGCGGTGGTCAATGCCTGCTGGCTGGGCAACGGCAGGCCTTTCTCGATGCCCTTGACCAGCACGTCACTGAGGTTCCACGCCGGGCGCAGTCCGCCAGCCCTCTCCAATGGCACGCTGTGCAATTGCTGCCGGGCATCACGGGCCTGGGCATTGAGCTGCCCGGCGTCATCATGGAAAAACCCCTCGACGCGCACCGCGCCCTTCAGCGCCTGCTCCAGCGATACGAGCGATTGCGCAACCATCGGCAACGTGCCGTCCCGCACCAGCCGCAGGTCCGCGCGCAGCAGTTCACCGTCAGCCGTGGCGCCGTACAGCGTACTGCCAGACAAGCCGATTCGGCTGAGTTGCACAGGCGCGCCGCGCTCATCGAGCGGACGTACAACCGCCCCGTCGGCACCTTGAATCTGCACCACCGATACGCCCTGAGCCTGGCTCAACACCGCCGAGGTCCGCCCCTGCGCGCTGCTGTCCAGCGCGTCCCGAGGGGTCTTCAACAGTTGCCCCTCACGGGTCAGCCCGATACGGCTGTAGGTCCGGTTGTCGGCGTCGGGCAACCAGGACAGGGCAAGGGGTTCGAAGCGATACAGGCGTCCCTGGTCCAGCCGAAATTGCTTGCCGTCGGCGCTTGTCTGCACTCCGCTGACGCTTCCCAAGTGCCCGCGACCGGGGCTCAATGGCGATACGCAACCTGCGCCGCCATCCGTCTCGGGCAGGCTGCTTCTAAAGACCGCCGCAACAGCAGGGGTGGGCTGAATATGAAACAGGTAATCTCGCTCATCCCTGAAACGCAAGGTGCCGGCAACCGAGGCGCCATCGGCAACATAATGCTTGTCTGGCGCATTGAGATGGCGGGCGATATCACGTCCCGCGAGGGTCGTATCAGGTTCCAGCCGCCCGCCTTTGAGGCGGATATCGAACAGCATTGAAGCGGGGTTCAACGATTGATATGAGGGCAGCGGCGGGACAGGCGCGGTGGCCGGGCTGGAAGATGCATTATCGGCGCGAGCATGCTCGATACCGTCATGTTTTGCGTGAGGCAGACCATCTAATCTTCTGTGCATAGCAGGCTCCAGAAATAGATAAATACCAATTACCGAGTGAGCGTTTGCCTCGTTTTGGTTCCAGCGTGGCGCCATAAACCCGGCCCGGTCCCCGTCTCTTCTGCGCTAAAGTCTGCTGACAGGAAGACCAGATCATTCTCAAAATGAACGGAGTTCAACGCGTGCTTTTTATTTCCCGCCGTCAACTATCAACCGTTGCCATCACGCTCGCCCTGGCCGGCTGCCACACCACGATCAATGAACACCCCCCCGCACCGGAGCTGGGTTCGGGCTATCGCACCGACCTTGCCACTCGCCACGCCGCACGCCATATGGCAGCCGCCGCCAACCCCCTGGCCGCCGACGCCGGGCGCGAAATGTTGCGTCAGGGCGGTTCGGCCATCGATGCGGCGATCGCCATGCAAGCGGTGCTGACATTGGTGGAACCGCAATCCTCCGGCATCGGCGGCGGCGCATTCATCATGCTGTGGGATGGCAAAAACCTGCACGCCTACGACGGCCGTGAAACCGCCCCGGCCGGCGCGACAGAGCGGTTGTTCCTGAAGGCCGACGGTACGCCCATGGCGTTTACCGATGCGCAGATTGGCGGGCGTTCGGTGGGCACGCCGGGGGTGTTGCGGGCACTGGAAATGGCGCATAAAAAGAGCGGCCACCTGCCGTGGGCCCAGCTGTTCGAGCCGGCAATTCGGTTGTCCGAACAGGGTTTCGCGATCTCCCCACGCCTGCACAGTTTGATTGCCGCCGACCGCTTTATCGCGCAATCGCCGGACATGGCTGCGTACTTTCTGAATGCCGACGGGTCGCCAAAAGCTACCGGTACATTGTTGAAGAACCCGGCACTGGCGAAGGTGTTCAAACGTATCGCCAAGGAGGGCCCCGACGCGCTGTATCACGGCCCGATTGCCGATGAAATCGCCCGCAAGGTGCAGGGCAATCGCAATGCCGGCAGCCTGACCCAGGCGGACCTTCAAGGCTACGCCGCCAAGGAGCGCACGCCGTTGTGTACCGACTACAAACAATGGAAGGTGTGCGGCATGCCGCCGCCTTCGTCGGGCGGGATCGCTGTTGCGCAAATACTCGGCACATTGCAGGCGCTGCAAACGCGCGATCCACGCCTGGCCATCGCGCCGATGACGCCGCTCAAGAGCCCCTCGCCCGCCGGGCTTGAACCCACGCCCGAGGCCGTGCATCTGATCGCCGAAGCCGGGCGCCTGGCGTTCGCCGACCGCGCGCTGTACGTGGCCGATGCGGACTTCACGCCGGTGCCGGTTGCCGGCCTCGTTGCGCCAGACTACCTGGCCCGGCGCGCCGCACTGATCGGTGAACGCAGCATGGGCATCGCCAAGCCGGGTCAACCGGCAGGCCTGCTGGTGGCCTACGCGCCGGACCGTTCGCCGCTGCGCATTTCCACCTCGCAAGTGGTGGCCGTGGATGACCAGGGCGGCGCCGTGTCGATGACCACCACGGTCGAGGCGGCGTTCGGCTCCCACGTCATGGTCCAGGGCTTTTTGCTCAATAATCAGATGACCGACTTCTCGTTCATCCCCGAAGAAAACGGCCAGCCCGTCGCCAACCGCGTGCAACCCGGCAAACGCCCGCGCTCGGCCATGGCGCCGACCCTGGTATTCGACCGTCAGAGCGGTGAGTTGCTGGCCACCGTCGGTTCGCCGGGCGGCTCGCAGATCATCGAGTACGTGAGCAAAACACTGGTCGCGATGCTGGACTGGAAACTCGACCCACAGGCCGCTATCGGCCTGCCGAACTTCGGCAGCCGCAATGGCGCAACCGAGCTGGAAGCCGGGCTGTTCAGCCCGGGCGTGAAGCAGGCCCTGAAGAGCAAAGGTCATGAACTGAGCGAAATCGACATGACCAGCGGCGTCCAGGCGATCGTTCGCACACGTGACGCCCAGGGTCAGGTGTCATTGAGCGGTGGTGCGGACCCGCGGCGTGAAGGCGAAGCGCTGGGCGACTGATTCAACCTGGGTGGGAGGGCGCTTGCTCCCTCCCCCCCCATTTAAGCCCTGTAACGGAGGGTCAGCGATTCGCGATCAGATGTGAACCGAACAAGACGTAGCATCCCCCGGCAAAACGATCGAGCCATTTACGCGAACGGCTGTAAAGAGTGGCCATGCGCTCGCTGGAAAACAGCAGTGCCACACTGGTGTACCAACTGAACGACAAGGTCGCCATGACGATCACCGCCAACGTCAGCAACACCGGCGAAGGCGACGGCGGCATGGTGGATGCGAAGATAGTGGCGACGAACAGCGCCGCCTTGGGATTGGACAGGTTACCCAACAGCCCCAGACGCCAGGCGGAAAACAGCGAGCGCCGCGCCGCATCCGGCAACGGAGTCTGGCCCATGCTGGTTGCCGAGCGCTTGAACAATTTCAGCCCCAGATAAATCAAATAGCAGCCACCGATGATCTTGAACGCCAGGTACAACATAGGCGCGGCCGTAAACAGCGACTTGATCCCCAGCCCACCCGCCAACCCCCACAGGATCGTACCGGTGGCCACGCCCGCCGAGGCCACTACACCATGTCGGCGCGAACAACTGGCGGCCAATTGGGCGGTGTTGAAGAAGTTGGGCCCGGGTGTGACCACGGCCACCGTCCACAGCAGGGCCAACGAGACCAGCGGCGCCACATACGCGGGGTTGAACAGTTCCATCGCGGCCAGCTCCTTCAAGGCAATACGCAGCCTGGATCATAGGCCTGGCCGAACAACTGCACAATCGTACAAGACCCCGGCAGACAAGGGGCGCAGACTCGGCTAACGTGTTTCCACCTCCTTTTGTGACAGTCACCATGGGCAACCCTACCCACACGCTGGACTGGCTGCACCGCGCGCCGCACGCCAGTGGCCTGGACCGTATCGAAGCCTACTTTGCCGGCTTCGCGTTCGACCCTCATCGCCATGACACCTACGCCATCGGGCGCACGTTGTTCGGTGTGCAGAGTTTTCATTATCGTGGCGGCATGACCCACAGCTTGCCCGGCGCCACCATGGTGATTCACCCCGATGAAGTCCATGACGGCCGCGCGGGCAGCGATGAGGGTTTCAAGTACCGGATGATCTACGTGGAACCGGCGCTGATCCAGCAGATCCTCGGCGGCAAGCCGCTGCCCTTCATACCCGGCGGCGTGTCCACCGACCCGCGGCTGCACCGCGCCAGCGAGGTATTGCTGCAAAGCCTGGATTGCCCGATCGACCCGATGCAGGAGCAGGACGCCATGTTCGACCTGGCCCATACGCTCAGCGCTGCGTCCGGCGTCATCACCCACCGCAAATCCTTTGATTACATCGCCGCCGAGCGCGCCCGGGAATTTATCCACAGCGCCCTGGGCCGCAGCATCACCCTGGATGAAATCGCTGATCACGCCGGGCGCGACCGCTGGGCGTTGTCGCGGGATTTCCGCTTGCTGTTCGGCACCAGCCCCTACCGCTACCTGACCATGCGCCGGCTGGACCTGGTGCGCCAATTGTTGGCCCAGGGCGTGTCCCTGGTGGATGCCGCGATGAACGCCGGCTTCACCGACCAGAGCCACATGACCCGGCAATTTCGCAGCACCTACGGCATGCCACCGTCGCGCTGGGTAAAGATGCTCGGACGCTGACTCAAGACCTGATGCCTTTTGTAGGAGCGAGCTTGCTCGCGAAAAACTCACAGGCACCGCGTTCATTCAGGTAGCGCGCGTTATCGTTAACGTTTTTCGCGAGCAAGCTCGCTCCTACAGCTCAGATAAGGCGGCGTTGCTGGCATTTGGTCATGGTTTGTAAAGGGCCAGCAAGCCGTGTCCCTTTAAATTGCAGGACGTTTCCGAGACAATCCCCGCCGCCTTGTGCCTGTTGGAATCGATGGCTAGTCTTCGGTCCGTCACTGAATTTCAGTGATCGGGTTTAGTCGCCCGGATTTAATAGGCGCATGGTCCTCCATGAGGTTTTATGGTGGCTGTGCGCAGGGCGCCCTAGGGTGCGCCGGACTTTGCCTATTTGCCGGTCGACTAACCTGCGTACAGCCGCCACCCAACGTTTAGTCGCGACGGGGTCGGCTCCTTTGAGTTAATAGGAGTTACACCGTGACCAAAGCACTTCCCGATCCACCCATGGATTGCCTCGTCGTCAATGAAGAACTCAGCTTCGAAGACGCCCAACTTTACATTTCCCATCTGATCCACAGCGCATCGGCCACGGTGTTGGACTGTTGCGACCACCTGCAACCCCACGACCGCGCAAGAATCCATGCCGCATGGCATCTGCTGGAAATGGCCAAAACGGTGGTAAACCGCACCATCGAATGCATGCCACGCACCTGAAAACACCACAAAACCAATGTGGGAGGGGGCTTGCCCCCGATAGCGGTGTATCAGCGACAGACAGGCTGGCTGACACACCGCGATCGGGGGCAAGCCCCCTCCCACATGAATCACGATCATCGTCCTGACCTGAGCCTCAGCCAGCCAGAGTGTGGCGCTTGCCGAACACCGCCACACTCGCCACGCCCACCGCCCCCATCACCACGCAATACCCCACACAAATCCACGGACTGGTGGGCATTAACGCAATCAGCAGCAGCGGTGTGGTACTCGCCCATAGCGCGTAGGCAATGTTGTAGGTGAAGGAAATCCCCGACACCCGCACCTGCGCCGGAAACAGCCCGACCATCACCGACGGCACCGCGCCCACCACCCCGCAACTCAAGCCGGCCACGGCATAGGCGGCGCCCAGCCAGACCCCGCCGCTGATCAGGCTGGCATACAGGACAAACACCCCCACCGGCAGCAACAGGCTGTAGACCAGCACCGCGCGCCAAGCGCCGATACGGTCCACCAGCAGGCCGGCCAATACGCAGCCGATGTTGAGAAACACAATCCCCAACGCGCTCAAGGCGAAGGTGTGGCTGGGGCTCATGCTGAAGGTTTTCTGCATCATGGTCGGGGTGATGACCACCAGCACCACCACCGCCGACGTCAGCACGCACGTGAGGATCATCGCCGGCAGCAACACGGCGCGATGGTCGCGCAATACGGTGCGCAGTGGCAGTTCGGCGGCAGCCTGGCGGCGGGCCTGCATTTCGAGGAATACCGGCGTTTCATTGAGCCAGCGGCGCAGCCATACGCCGATCACGCCAAACACGCCGCCGAGCAGGAAGGGGAAACGCCAGGCATAGTCGAGAATCTCGGCCGGGGTGAAGACCTGTGCAAGCAACGTGGCCGTGAGCGCGCCGAGCAAGTAACCGAACGTCAGCCCGGCCTGCAGGAACCCCAAGGCATACCCACGATGACTGCGCGGGGCATGCTCGGCGACGAAGGTCCAGGCGCTGGGCACTTCACCGCCCACGGCGGCGCCCTGCAATACGCGCAGCACCAGCAGGATCAGCGGTGCGAAATAGCCGATTTGCGCGTAAGTCGGCATGACTCCGATCAGCAGGCAGGGCAAGGCCATCATCAGGATGCTCAAGCTGAACACGCGCTTGCGTCCCAGGTGATCGGCAAAGTGCGCCATCAGGATGCCGCCCAGCGGGCGCGCGAGGTAGCCGGTGACGAAGATGCCGAAGCTCTGCAACAGGCGCAGCCACTCGGGCATTTGCGGGGGGAAAAACAGTTGGCTGAGGGTCAGCGCGAAGAACACGAAGATAATGAAGTCATAGATCTCCAGGGCGCCACCGAGGGCGGCCAGGCCCAGGGTTTTGTAGTCGGAGCGGGAGAAACGCTGCGCCTGTGAAGAAGCGGTGGCAGTCATGTGCATGCTCGGCAGACAAACAAAATGGCGTGCAGATTATGAGCTGAACCGGATGATGGCAATCGCGGCGGATATATTTGTTTTACTCATTGATCGATGAAGATAACTACATTCCCAAATCAATGTTCAAAGAGGAACATGCCGCAAAACTGCCCACCCCATAATAAATACAAGAGGAAAGACTCGTGGCCGATGCTATCGAAGAAAGCCGCTATGCCCGATTTGCCCTGCGCTGCTCCAACTTCGCCGAGCGCTGGTTCCCGGACTCGTGGGTGTTCGCCGCCCTCGCCGTGATCCTTGTCGCCGTGGCTACCCTGGGCATGGGCGCCGCGCCCACCGAAGCCGCCAAGGCGTTTGGCGATGGGTTCTGGAGCCTCATTCCCTTCACCATGCAGATGGCCTTTGTGGTGATCGGTGGTTATGTGGTGGCCAGTTCGCCGCCTGCGGTAAAGCTGATTGACCGCCTGGCGCGCATCCCGAAGAACGGCCGGTCGGCCGTGGCCTGGGTCGCGTTGATTTCCATGGTGGCCTCCCTGCTCAACTGGGGTCTGTCCCTGGTATTCGGCGGTTTGCTGGTGCGTGCACTGGCGCGTCGCACGGACCTGCGCATGGACTACCGTGCCGCCGGCGCCGCGGCCTATCTGGGCCTGGGCGCCGTGTGGGCACTGGGCTTGTCGTCATCGGCCGCACAGTTGCAGGCCAATCCGGCCAGTTTGCCGCCGTCGATCCTGGCGATCACCGGGATGATCCCGTTTACCGAGACCATCTTCCTGTGGCAATCGGGCGTGATGTTGCTGGCCCTGATCATCGTCTCGCTGATCATCGCCTACGCCACCGCGCCGGGCCCGAACAGCGCGCGTGATGCCAAGGCCTGCGGCGTCGACCCCGCGTTCAACCTGCCCAAGCCGCAGGCGCCGACCCGACCCGGCGAATGGCTGGAGCACAGCCCGCTGCTGACGATTGCGCTGGCGCTGCTGGCGGCCGGCTGGTTGTTCCACGAGTTCTCGAGCAAACCGGCAATCAGCGCCATCTCGGGGCTCAACACCTATAACTTCCTGTTCATCATGGTCGGCGCGCTGCTGCACTGGCGCCCGCGCAGCTTCCTCGACGCCGTGGCCCGCGCCGTGCCGACCACCACGGGCGTGTTGATCCAATTCCCGCTGTACGGCTCGATTGCAGCGCTGATGACCGTGGTCAAAGGCGGCGACGGCCAGACCCTGGCGCACCATATCTCGCTGTTCTTCACCTCCATCGCATCCCACGACACCTATGCCCTGCTGATGGGCGTGTACTCGGCGGTGCTGGGCTTCTTCATCCCGTCCGGCGGCGGTAAGTGGATCATCGAAGCGCCCTACGTGATGCAGGTGGCCAATGACCTGCAATACCACCTGGGCTGGGCGGTGCAGATCTACAACGCGGCCGAGGCGCTGCCGAACCTGATCAACCCGTTCTATATGCTGCCGTTGCTCGGGGTGCTGGGGTTGAAGGCGCGGGATCTGATCGGGTTTTCGTTTGTGCAATTGCTGGTGCACACGCCGTTGGTGTTGTTCTTGCTATGGGCGTTGGGGACGACATTGACGTATTTGCCGCCGGTGATGCCTTAATCGGTGAATGAAGCGCCTGTCGTTGCAACAGGCGCAGTCACGAAGGGGAGCCAGGGAGGTGCTCCAATAAATCAGGCAAAGCACTCTGGATCGTGTCCCAAACCACATCAAGGTTGATATCGAAATAACCGTGGGCGATCCGGTTACGCATGCCACGCATACTTCGCCAAGGAGTCTGTGGATGGGCTGCGGCGAAACCCGGGTGCTGATCCATGATTTTGGTTGAAGCCTCGCCAATGATGATCAGACTCATAATGACCGCTTGTTGAGTACGCTTATCTTCCAGAAATTCTTTCTTGCTCAAACCTTCAACAAAGGTCAGCGCGTCATTGGCAGCTTGCCTGATGTGATCCAGATAATCTCCAAGGCGATTCACCGTCATACCGGACGAGCCTCAGCCAATACCTTCGCACGAAACTTCGGCGGTAAATCGGCAGGTGTCAGCAGGTCCACGCCGACTCCCAGTAGATCCTCGAGCTCCATTTGAAGCCCCCCAAGATCAAAAAGGGTGGTTCCCGGTGGGGCGTCAACCAGAAGATCAAGGTCACTGCCTTCCTGATCGGTCCCCATCAACACAGATCCAAATACTCTTGGATTGGAGATGCGAAAACGTCCCACCACTTCTCTGACGGCTGCTCGTTGTAAATCAAGGGCGGTTGAAGGCTTCACGGTTCACCTCGGTGGCATCCATTAGAAGACAAGTCTAGCAGCGCTCGCCCTGAGTAGACACGCCACCCTTCAAACCACTGTCTTCGTTCCGTCACATTGCATTGCTACCGTCCTGCGAAACATCTTGCAACATCTCGCCAAGGACTCCCGCGCAATGAGTGACGAGCACGTAGATCGCCCTTCCACAGATTCCGTAGGCCAGGCGCCGGTTGACAGCAGTCGCCGGCGATTCCTGGGGGGCGCTGCGGTTCTGGGGGTGGGCGCAACCTTGAGTGGCTGTGGAAATGCCGGCCAGGCGCCGGAAAAACCGGCGGCGCGGCCACTTACAGCGCCGGAGTTGGACAAGGCCCTGCGCGACCAAGTGAAGACCGTCGTTGTGATCTACGCGGAGAACCGCAGCTTCAACAATCTGTTTGCCGATTTCCCCGGGCTGGAGAAACCCCTCTCGGCGCTGTCCGCCGCTGATTACCAACAACGCGACCGCGATGGCAGCGTATTGCCGGCCCTCCCCCAGACCTGGGGCGGCGTCCTGCAGGCGGGCCCGCAGAGCGTGGATGGGGTGACCTACCCGAGCGCCGTGCAATTCCAGGAAAACCTGCCCAACGCACCGTTCGCCCTCAAGGGCCCGAACGCCGAGGACTTGCCGCTGAGCCTGGTGACCCGTGACTTGTGGCACGTGTTCTATCAGAATCAGATGCAGATCAACGGCGGCAAGAATGACGGTTTCGTGGCCTGGGGCGATTCCGGCGGCCTGGTGATGGGCCATTACGCCCAAAGCCGTTACTCCCTGCGCCTGTGGGACGTGGCCCGGGAGTTCGTGCTGTGCGATAACTTCTTCCAGGGCGCGTTCGGCGGCTCGTTCCTTAATCATCAATACCTGATCAGCGCCACCGCACCGACCTATCCCAATGCGGCTCAATCGGTAGCCAAAGCGCAGATCGCCACGCTGCAAAGCGACGACCCCGGCGACCCGCGCCTCAAACCCCTGGACACCTCGCCGGCCAGTGCTATGACAGGCCCGCCGCAGTTCGGCCCCAGCGCCCTGACCCCGGACGGTTACGCGGTCAACACGCTGGCGCCGCCCTACTGGCCGACCTGGATCCGCGACCCGCAAAACCCCGATTACTCCAAACCGGACCTGCCCAACGTGCTGGTGCCGCAAACCCATGAACACATTGGCGACAAGCTCTCGAAAAAGAACATCGACTGGGCCTGGTACGCCGGCGCGTGGCAAGCCACCCTCGATCAATTCAAGGACTCGGGCGGTATTCCCAAAATCCCGAACTTCCAGTATCACCATCAGCCGTTCAACTACTTCAAGCAGCAGGGCCCCGAGCACCGCGCGGAACGTGACAAACGCCTGCGCGACGGCGGCCTGGGCGATGAAGCGAGCACCAACAGATTCTTTGCCGATGCCCAGGCGGGCAAACTTCCCGCGGTGACGTTCTACAAGCCCCAGGGCAACCTGAACATGCACGCCGGCTATGCCGATGTGGCCTCGGGCGACCGTCATATCGTGCGTGCCCTGAAGGTGCTGCAGGAAAGCCCGCAGTGGAACAACATGGTGGTGGTGGTGACCGTCGATGAAAACGGCGGCTGGTGGGACCACGTGGCACCGCCCACGGGCGACCGCTGGGGCCCGGGCACGCGGGTTCCGGCGCTGGTGGTGTCACCGTTCGCGCGCAAAGGCACGGTTGACCATACGGTGTACGACACCGCCTCGATCCTGCGCTTGATCACCCGGGTGTTTGAGCTGGAAACCCTGGACGGCCTCAAGCAAAGGGATGACGCAATGCGCGCTCGCGGCCAGAAACCCATGGGGGATTTGAGCAACGCCTTGCAGTTCAGCGTTTAGGTTCACGTATCCAATCGCGACACGCGCAGCGATTTAGCACGCGGTTTTCCTGGTCAGCCGCTACTGTGTGAAGGTGGGCTTTCATCCCGCGCAGACGGGCTTTCGCTGACAAGGAACCAACCATGTTCAAATCGACCAGACTGGCCTTGACCCTGGCCGCACTGCTGGCCAGTGCGGTCGTACAGGCCGACATCGAAGTACCGTTGGGCAGCACGCAACGTGTCACCCGATTATTTGCGTTTCCCAATAACTGCAACGTGATCTGCTTTCGGCCCTGGACGCTGGAGCAGACCGCCGAGCATTATTTGAACCAGAGCCTGCAACGTGACGGCTACAGCCGGGCGAAGGTCAGCGTCAAGGTCCATGACGGCCAGGTCGCAGCAACCTTCAGCGGCGTGCCGGACGGCTACGGCAAGCCCCTGACCACCTTGCTCGATACGGCTGACCTGGCGTACCACGGCGCCAGCCGGCTCAACAGCGACGGCAAGTGGGCCTACAACTGGTACCTGTTCCTGCCGTTGGGCATGGCCCTGGAAAACCGCAAAAGCATCGAGCTGCTGCACTTCCCGCCGGACTACTCGCTGACCCAGGCCCAGGACTATCTGGAATCGGCCACCACCGACCGCTGGGCAACCTTGCTCACCAGCAACGGCATTGCTGCCGGCGACACCCCGGCCTATCAGACCATTATCGATATCGCGCCCATCGCCGCCCCGTCCAATGCCGGTAAAGACCTGGAAGCGGTCTACAGCTATTTCACCGACTACCAGACCCGCATGGTCAAGGAGTTGAGCCTGCGCCCGGACGGTGCGTTGCCAATGGTGGCCTTCGGCGCGCCGGTACGCAGTTGGATCAAACAACAATACGGGCAGACCGTGGCGGTGCTGGGTCTGGCGCAGATCAGCCCGGAACCGGGCAAGCCGGTTTCGGTGCTCGGTGCCAACCACCCAAGTTACATCTGGTACGCCGCCAGCCCGGACACCTATGACGGCAATGAGCAAAAGGCCGATGAGGCCGGCCTGAAAGTGATGGGCCAGGACCTCAGCGCGGCCTGCTGGCAAGCCGGCATGGGCCAGAAACCGGCCAGCGACGCAAATGTGTTGCTCAAGGCATGCATGAACACCTGGCAGGTCACGCGTAAAGAGCAGACCTGCGAGTTGTTCTACACCTCGGTGCGCAACCTGACGGCGGAGCAGGCCAACGCCAAATGCGCCACGCCCACCCTCAAGGAACAGTTGAAACAACTGCGCAATCCCGCGCCGCTCCCCTCTCTCGCGCTACCCGCGCTGTAAGCCGTGGCAACGATTTCTACTGTCAGATTTGACAGTAGAAATCGGCGGCGACTTGGGCGAGTCTTGGGCAGCACCCGTTTACTGCAAGAGATTGGCCGTCAGTTAACGCCCGCAGTTCCATGCAGCCCTAGGAGGAGAGTGATGAAAACTCGCGCCAGGGATAAGGCTGAAGCGGCTGTGTTTGACAGCCTTTACCCGTTCAAGACGCTGGGTGTCGACGAGGGTTACCCCTCGAGCGAACACTTCCAGATCGTGCAAGGCACTCAGGGGACGCCCGCCGTCATCAAGGCCCGCGTCGCCTTCGGCAAAGGCGTGCGCATCGCCAGGATTTGCGGGTATGCCGTCAGCGAACGCCGCCGGCATACGCTGCAGCTATCGCCACGCATTCACTTGTACGACGCCTGGTTCTGCGGCCTGTTGCAGCATTCGTGCAGCCCAAACGTGTTCCTGGACACCACTTACCTGGAACTGTGGACTGCACAGCCCGTCCCCGTCGGTACCGCGTTGACGGTTGATTACGCCGCAACCGAAGACGCGCTGTTCCGGCAGTTCGGCTGCCATTGCGGCGAGCCGAACTGCCGGGGCTGGATCACCGGCAGCAAGGAGCCGTTGAACGCCGAAGGCCAGGCCTACATGGCCTGGTGGCGCGAGCATCAACGGTCTTAGGCTTCGCCCAGCGGCCGCAGACGGTACTGCGGCGGCAGCTGCTCGAAGCCACTGATGGTGGTGTTCAAGCTCTTCCAGCGGCCATCCTTGATGCCGTAGATGCAGCCATGAATCGACAGGCTCTGCCCGCGGTGCCAGGCGTTTTGCACAATGCTGGTATGGCCGACGTTCGCCACCTGCTGAATCACGTTCAGCTCGCACATGCGGTCTACGCGCTCTTCTTCGGTGGGCAACTGGGCCAGGACGTCGCGATTTTCGTAGTAGAGATCACGAATGGTGCGCAGCCAGCCGTCGATCAGGCCGAACTGGCGGTCCTGCATCGAGGCACGCACGCCGCCGCAGCCATAGTGGCCGGTGACGAGGATGTGTTTGACCTTGAGCACATCGACGGCGTACTGGATCACCGACAGGCAGTTGAGGTCAGTGTGCAGCACCACGTTGGCCACGTTGCGGTGCACGAACAGGTCACCGGGCAACATGCCGACGATTTCATTGGCCGGTACACGGGCATCGGAGCAACCGATCCACAGGTATTCCGGGGTTTGCTGGCGGGCGAGCTTGGCGAAGAATTCGGGATCTTCCTGTTTGATCGCATCCGCCCAGCGTTCGTTGTTATCTAGCAGGTCTTGTAGTTCGTTCATCAGGGAAGCCTCAGGAATGATGCGCAGTTTTGTGACTGACAAGCCCTCGTCCGGGTCACGCGCGGCGCAAATTAGCTTGAATCTTTGGGGCACACAGCCTGTCCACTCACTATAAGCCCCACAGTATGAGGATTGGCCATGACTGAATCACGACGTCCCTACGACGCTGCGCAGCCCGAACCGATTGATGATAACGAAGACCGCATGGGTTCGATGCGCGAGCTCGATTTTGATGAAGAAGACCAGACGGCCCAGATCGGCGATGAAATACCGCGTGACGAGCGCGAGCACCTGATGCCCGAAGAGCGGGTGCGCGAAGCCGGCATGACCGGCGCTTCGACGGATGATCATGAGTCGACCGATGACGATATGAGCCCGGAAACCCTGATCCATGAAGATGGCGCGCGGGATGCGCGGGAAGCCGGTGAAGACAGCGCGGCTGACTATGATCTGAGCGTTGTGGGTGAAGAGGATATCGGCGGCGGAAATGGCCTGGACGAGGCCGAACTGGCCGACCTGGACCCGCTCAACGGCAAGCGCTGACACCACGCAGTTCAACATGTGGGAGGGGGCTTGCCCCCTCCCACATGGATTTCGGTGTTTAGACAACGGGCGTGCAGGCCATGACGACCGCATATTCACCGCCGGGTAATAATCCCGCCGGCGCCCCATCTGGCCCGCTCACCGGCAAGCGCTGACACAACGCGATCAAATGTGGGAGGGGGCTTGCCCCCGATAGCGGTGTGTCAGGCACTTAACTGTCACTGATACACCGTTATCGCGGGCAAGCCCCCTCCCACATGGATTTCGGTGTTCAGTCGACTAACGTGCAGGCCATGACGACCGCGTCTTCGCGGCCGCCCACAGCAGGGTAGTAATCCCGGCGACGGCCAATCTCGTTGAAGCCATAGCGCTCATACAGGCGAAACGCGCCGGTATTGCTGTCACGCACTTCCAGGAAACACTCTCGAGCGTTGGCCGCGTAGGCGCGGGACATCAAATGTTCCAGCAGCGCCAACCCCAACCCTCGGCCCTGGTTCTCCGGCTTGACGGTGATATTCAACAGGTGCGCCTCATCGAGGATGATCTGCACCACGCCATGCCCCACCTGCTGCTCGCCTTCGAACATCAGCCAGATCTGGTACTTGCCCAGGCCGTCGAGAAAGATGCCACGGGTCCAGGGGTGGCTGAACGCTGCGTATTCGATCTTCAGCACGGCGTCGAGGTCGGCCTCGGTCATCGGGCGAAAGGATAAAGCCTCACTCATCGGTTGTTTTCCAGCGCGCCATCAGCCGGCGCATGGCTTGCCAGACATCAGCCTTACGCTGTGGCTCTTCCATTAATAATTCCAGGCCGGGCAGCGCCCAGACCGAACCCAGGCTTTCTACCTGCAATTCGCGGTACCAGGCTTCGGCATTGGCTTGACCGGCAAAGCGCACGGCGGGCAGGCCGATCAGCCACAGGCATACGCAAGGTTCGTCTTCCAGGCGTGCCGAGACAAAACTCTGTACAAAATCCCGCGCGGCTTCCGGGCCCTGGTCCATGGTGCCGCGCACCAACAGCGGCCAGCGCACCGGGTCGCCGACAATTTGCGGGCTGTCGGGCAGGCCGGCGGCGCGCAGCATATCCTTGAGCAGCAGGTAGGCGGGGTCGCGCGACTGGAAACGTTCGCCGGTGGGCAATTCCACCAGCAGCAGGCAACGGCCCGCGCGCAGCAGTTGCAGGGCAAAGCGTGGTGGCGGCACCACCGGGGCCTTGACCACCGGGGCCGCCTCCTCGGCAACCACCGCCTTGACCACAGGTGACGGGCGCGGCACCTCGATTTTCGTGCGTTCCACCGTCGCCCGCACGTCGGGCACAGGCTTGACCACCGCAACCGGCGCGGCGGCTTCCTCGCCTGAAGGCTCGAACGCCTCATAGGGCTCAGGCACCTGCAACAGCTCGGGCCGCGAGGGCGCGGCAAACGGCAGTTCGGTGCGGGGCAGCCAGTTGACCACCTGCATGGCGCTCAAGTAAGCGCGACGTCGGGACTCGATAAGCACAGCTCGGCCACTTGTGGATAACTAAAGAGCGGGGATTCTACCGCTGTTCGGCAACAATCGCCCACTGCACACTGACCGGCTGTGGATAAATCCCGCGCCCGATGCAGTACAATCGCGACTTTTAATCGCCAACCAGCCGGCCATTCCCATGATCGAACCCAAGCGCGTCCTGCGCGCCCTCGCCGAACACTGGGCCTTACTTGAGCCACTGTGCGAACACTTCGACCAAGGCACCCTGAGCCTGAGCGAACTGCGCGCGCAACTGGCCGCCCAACAACTGGACAGCACGCCCCAGGACATCACCAGCCTGCTGGACGTGTGGATTCGCCTGGATATCCTGGTGCCTGTCGCCAAGAGCCCGAACCGTTTCGAGCTCAACGCGCAGATCCACGACTTCCTGGCTTATCTGCGCAAGGAGCACCGGCTTGGCCTGTGCCTGGAAATCGAAGCCTACCTGCGCCACCTCGAGCGCCTGGCCGGTTATATCCAGGACGCCTTCGACATCCGCGATGGCCACGACCTGGCCCGCCAACTGCGCCTGCTGGATATGCGCGTGCGCGATGTGCTGAAAAAACTCGCCAACGACGAACAGGCCCTCGCGGCCGTGGCCGACCGCGCCAAGACCAGCGACCGCCAGATCCCGTTGCGCCAGCGTTACGCCGAGGTGCTGGCCACCTGGGACGAATACGTCGAACCGATGATCCAGTTGGTGAACGCCGACGGCGCGTTCGAGCAAGGCGTGCGCAAGGTCGAGAATGTGCTGCTGCGCCTGCTCACCGAGCAGCAGCGCCTGGGCCAGTTGGTGGACGACGACATGCTGCTGCGCACCCATGCACGCATCCTCGAGATGCAGACCAGCGCCCAGTTGACCTTGCGCCATGCGCGCGAGCTGCTGTTGCCGCTACGCGAAGAGGCCCGCCGACACAATGCCGTGACCCGTGGCGCGGCGCTGGCCCTGTCGGCGATCCGCCGCAAAGGCCTGGACGCGGTGCCGCAGGCCGCCATGCCGCTGTTCACCCGCCCGCAAAGCACCTTCCTGGGTAGCGCAAGCCAGGTGGAAGCCTATGTGTATGCCCTGGCCAATTTCGAACCGAAACCGGCGCGTTTCCCCAAGGCGCACAAAACCCACAAGGGCGAAGCCCAGCGCGCGCCGCGAACGGTCAAGGAAATGCTCGAGCGCTGCGAAGACGCCCTGCCGATGCCGGACCTGATGACCTGGCTGCTGGAGCAGGAACCGGACGGTGCCACCGACGAGTTGCTGTACTGGTTCTCGCGGCTCTCGCGGGAAAAACGCTTCAAGCGCGAACGCCTGGAGCGCCGCGACTATCACACACACGAGCACCAGGTCAGCCTGCGCTCCTTCGCCCTGCTCCCGGCCGGCGTTGACGCCACCGAGAATTCTGCGAGCACGCCTTATGCATCTTGATCTATCCGAACTGTCCCAGCTGGCGCCGATCTTTCGCGAGCTGTTCAAGGGTTACCACGTCAGCCGTCGCGACCCGGAGCTGTACGCACAGCTGTCGAACTTCCAGGACCAGTACCGCACGCTGTTCAAGGCCCTGGGTTTCGAGCTGGTCTGCGATACCCGTGGTTTCTATTATTTCGTGCCGGATTCGGCCATCGCCAGCGCGCAGGTGAACAAGACTGCGCAGCGTCTGGCCCTGTTCACCTTCATCCTCGTCGAGCACCTGGCCGACCAGGGCCGCGACCCGGTCGCCGTGCTCGATGGCGGCAGCCTGGGCCGCGATGAGCTGCCGTCGTTGCTGGAAAAGTACCGCGACCTGTTTATCCAGGCCGAAGTGCAGACCCAGGAAGAACTCGAAGAAAAAATCATGCGGCGCATGACTCAGTTGGGCTTTGCCGGCGAAGACAATGGCATCTATCGCTTCCTGCCACCGATGCATCGATTCCTCGACGTGTGCCTGTCGGTGCAGCAGGACCGCGACCTCGCCGCCAGCGTGCACAGCGTATTGCCGCTGCCGGTGCCGGTGATCATCGACGCAGACAGCGATGAAAAACTGCTGGAGACCGACGACCCGCTGGACCTGAGCGACTTCGCTGAGGAAAGCGAAGAAGACGCCCTCGCCCGCGCCATTGCCGAAGAACAGGAGACCGACGCATGAGTAAGGAACGCTACGGCATACGCCGCTTCGCCCTGTTGAACACCGCCGGCTACAGCCTGGGCTTGTTCCCGCTGGAAGAACCGCTGTCGGTGTATGGCGCGAACAACCTGGGTAAATCCGCGTCGATCAACGCCTTGCAGTTCCCGATCCTGGCGCGCATGTCGGACATGAGTTTCGGCAAGTACACCCTGGAGCAATCGCGGCGCTTCTATTTTGCCACCGACACCAGCTACATCCTGGTAGAAGTCTCGCTGCCCCACGGCCCGCACGTGATCGGCGTGGTCGGGCGCGGTCCGGGCGGAGGCTTCGGTCACCAGTTCTTTGCCTACGCCGGCAAGCTGGACCTGGCCCACTATCAGAAAAACGACACCTGCCTGCGCCAGAAAGAACTGTTCACCAACCTTGAGCGCGAAGGCCTGAAAGCCTATGAACTCAAGCCCGATGAACTGCGGCGCTTGCTGGTGGGTGGCCATACGTCGATTCCGCTGGACCTGACGCTGATTCCCCTGCGTTCCACCAGCGAACAAAGCCTGAAGACGTTCCGCGCGCTGTTTATCAACCTGCTGCACATGCGCGAAATCACTGCGGCCAAGCTCAAGCAATTGTTCCTCGATGCGTTCGAACACAGCTTGCGTTCCGGCAGCGTCGATTACATCGCCGCGTGCGAAGAAGCCTTCCGCGATGTACGGCGCATGGAGCAGGACTACCACTCGCTGGTGGCCGCCGGGCCGTTGGTCGAAGCGCTCGCCAATGGTGTGAAACAGCGCGATATTTTGCGCGGCAAATTGCATCGCCTGTCGCCGTTGCTGGATTCGCTGCTGGGCACCTGGTCGGACTACGCCAGTGCGCGCAAGGAAGAGCTGACGATCCAGGCCGAGCACTATCGCAACGAGCAGGATGCGCTGCAGCACGACCAGCGCGGCGGCACCCAGGAGCTGATGCGCCTGGAGCGTGAGATCAGTGGCATCCAGCGTTGGTTGGGCGAGCTGTCGGTGCTCAAGCATCGCTTTGCGCTGGTCGATGATGTGAGGGTGCTGGAGCAGCAGTTGCTCGCGGCCAAGGATGCTCACGACGAGTTGGCGGGCGCCCTGGCGCAGTCCCGGCAATTCAGCGCCGAGGACTTGGACGAGCGCCTGCGCGACCTGGAAAAACGCTTGAAGTCGGTCAAGCAGCAGCTGGACCACGCGGACAACAACAGCTACGCCAAGCTGCGCGAAGAATTTTCGCAGCAGGACGTCGAGCGCCTGATGCGCCTGTTCAACAGCTCGTTGTTCAGCCTGCCGCTGGGCGAGCACGGCATCACGCTGGACGAGGACGGCCAGTGGGTCAAATCCCTGGAGCAGATCCTCGATGGCTTCAAGGGCGAGCGTTTCGAAGTGCCGGGGCTGTCCATCGACATCTCGCATATCGAACCACCGGCGTTGCAGGCGCTGGCCGATCGCGCGGCACTGCGCGATCAGAAAGAGCGTCTGGAAAAAGAGCTCAAGCAACTCAAGACTCAGCAAGCCGTAGCCTCCGACCGCGCCGCGAGCAAGACCCAGACCGAAGCGCTGTACCAGCAGGTGCTCGACGCGCAGAAGGCGCTGGAGGACTTCCGCCGTGCGCAAACCCTGAGTGCGGAAGAAGGCGAGAAGCTGGAACACCTGGCGCAGATGGAAGCGGCCCAGGACGAACTGAAGCGCTCCAGTGATGCGTTCACCGAACGCGTCCAGCAGTTGTCGGCCAAGCTGCAACTGGTCGGTCGCCAGATCGGTGATATGGAAGCCAAGCAACGCACGCTGGACGACGCCTTGCGCCGTCGTCAGTTATTGCCGGCGGACCTGCCCTTCGGCACGCCGTTCATGGACCCGGTCGACGACTCCATGGACAACCTGCTGCCGCTGCTCAACGACTATCAGGACAGCTGGCAAGGTCTGCTGCGCGCCGACGGCCAGATCGAAGCGCTGTATGCGCAGGTGCGCCTCAAGGGCGTGGCCAAGTTCGACAGCGAGGATGACATGGAGCGTCGTCTGCAACTGCTGATCAACGCCTATGCGCACCGTACCGACGAAGCCCTGACACTCGGTAAGGCACGCCGCGCAGCGGTCACGGATATCGCCCGGACCTTGCGCAATATCCGCAGCGACTACGACAGCCTGGAACACCAGCTGGCGTTGTTCAACCGCGAGATCAACAAGCGCCAGGTCTCCAACCTGCAGAGCTTTCGCATCGTGCTGGCGCCGAACAAGGAAGCCCTCAAGCACATCGACCAGATCATCCACAGCGCCGGTCAGTATGAAGAAGGCGAGACGTTGTCGGTGTTCGATCTCAGCCAGAGTGCCGAGCAGGACAACAAGAACGAAGAAGCCAAGGAATACCTGGCCCGCCTGGTGGCGGCCAACCATAACCAGCTGGGCCTCAAGGATTTGTTCGAACTGGCGTTCGAGATCACCAAGGTCAACGGCCAGCCGGTGATTCATACCGACATCGATGGCGCCGCGTCCAACGGCACCACCATGACCATCAAGGCGCTGACCAACATGTACTTGTTGCTGCACTTGATGGACCGCGAGCAGGCCGGACGCGTGCGCTTGCCGTACTACCTCGATGAGGCAGCGGATATCGATGAGAAGAACCAGGCCGCGTTGCTGGAAACCAGCCTGCAGCTGGGTTTCGTGCCGATCCTGGCCAGTGTGAAGCCGCAGGTGTCCGCCCAGGTGGCGATCGACCTGGAAGGCGGCAGCGGGCCGAACGGGATCTACATTGATGAGGCGGACTGGAAGTACATTCGTCGACATGATGCGGTGAAGGCGACGATTAACGTGCAGGCCGATGAGCCGGAGCTGGATGAAGTCTGACGTGTAGCGCTGAAAGGCAAAAAGGCCGCGATCTTCTGGATCGCGGCCTTTTTTGTGGGCTGGGGTTTTGTGTTGGATTTGAGGGCCTCATCGGGGGCAAGCCCCCTCCCACATTCTGATGTGTGAATACATTCAAAGCGTGGGAGGGGGCTTGCCCCCGATGGCCGCGCCTCGGTCTACTTACCCAGTGGAATCTTGGGCGCCCAGGTCAGCCACTCATCCTCGAACTTGTCGAACAGCGCAAAGGTCTGCTGCGGCCGCGCCGGGTTGCCCATGCGTTCGCCATCAGGCGTGGCAAAGGCAATACCGCCGGCAACCAGCGTCTCCAGGGACTCGGTACGCACCGTCGCGCCCTTGAACAAGCCGAAGTCGAGCCCGAAGCCGCTGGTGTTCCAGAAGCGGCTGCCACTGCGGACCAAGGGTGCGTACTTGGGCTCGATAAGGATATGCACCAGGACACGGTCGGCGGTCTGCCCCAACTCATAGCCGGTGACTTTGCCCACGGTGACTTCACGGTAGGTGACGGGCACGCCTTCCTTGAGCGAACCACGGCGCGCGGCGCTGAGCGTCAGTTTCAGGCCAGCCTCCTGATGTGCGGCCTCAGGCGGTTGCGCAAGGGCGACAAAACTCTTCTGCGGGCCGGCGTTTTTCGCCGCCGGTTGCACTTCGATGTACTGCCCGGTAACCAGGGTCTGCAGATTCGCCGTCTTCATCAGGCCCAATTCAGGCTTGACCACCCAGAACTGACTGCCCACCCGTGCAATGCGATCGGCCACTTGAGTGATACGCGCGCTGAGCAGCACTGATTGCATGTCGGCACTCAGGTCCACACTTTCGATCTTGCCCACGTCCAGGCCTTTGAAGCGCACCGGCGTGCCAGGGCTCAAGCCGTCGGCGCGGTCGACCTTGATGGTGACCAGCGTGCCGTGCTGATTGGCAGCGTCGCGATCGGCAAACAGGCGGAAACGCGGGATGTGCCTTTTCAGCGGCACATTCGGTTCCGGCGTTTCAAAAGCAATACCACCGGCCATCAGGCTGGCCAGGGATTCGCTTTTCACCTGGATACCGCTGGTCAGCCCGCCGGTGAGGGTGACACCGCTGGCATTCCAGAAACGGGTCGAACCGTTGACCAGGCTTTCATACTCTTTCTCGATGTGAACACCGATCACCAATTGCTTTTTCTTGCGTGAGAACTGGTAGCTCTGTACCGAACCGACCTTGACCTGCTTGTACAGAATCGGGCTGCCGACATCCAGCGAGCCCAGGTTGTCGGTGAGCAGCACCATGTGCAGGCCCGGGGAGCGCAGGTCCAACGGTGGCGCCTTGGCGCGAGCCACGTATTCACGTTGTGGCGCGGTGCCCTTGTCACCGGGGCGGATGGCGATGTAGTTGCCTTTGACCAAGGCCTCCAGGCCGGTGATGCCGGCCAGGGAGATGGACGGTTTGACCACCCAGAATTGCGTGTCCTGCACCAGATAGTCTTCGGCCAGCGGGTCGAGGGTCAATTCAGCGCTGGCACTGGACAGGTCCGGGTCGATCTTCAGGGTTTTCAGGCTGCCGACCTCGATGCCCTTGTACATCACGGGCGTACGTCCAGCCTGCAGGCCTTCGAAATCGGTGAGCTTGACCTTGACCTTGATGCCCGCGGCGGCGGCGTCGAAATCTTCGTACAAGCGGAACGGCAGGCTCGGGTCGGTTGGCGGGCTGTCCTTGCGATTTTCCGGCGTGACAAAGGCGATACCGCCGGCAACGATGCTGGAAAGCGATTCGCTGCGAACCTTCACACCCGACAGATTGGCGTCGATGCTGATGCCGCTGGCGTTCCAGAAACGCGTGTGTTTGCGCACCAGGTTGGCATAGGTCGGTTCGATATAGACCTTGATCTCGACAGTACTGTGGTCCTCGGACAACAAGTAGCTTTTGACCTGCCCCACCTGGATCTGCTTGTAGAACACCGGGCTGCCACGGTTCAGCGAACCCAGGCGATCAGCCTTGAGCGTCAGGTGCAGGCCTGGCTTGGCGTCGGATAACGGCGGCTCCTCGGAGAGCGCCTTGAACTTGCGGGTCGGCTCACCATCCCCCGGGCTTGCGGCGATGTAGTTACCCGACACGAGGGTTTCCAAACCGGTGATACCGGCGAGACTGACGCTGGGCTTGACCAGCCAGAAGCGAGTATTGGTCCTGAGGTATTGCTCGACGTCCTTGTTCATCTCGATGGTGGCAATCACCCCGCGATTGTTGCCTTCGTCATCCAGCGCCAAGGCTTTGACCTTACCCACCGTCATGCCTTTGTAGACCACCTCGGTCTTGTTGACTTGAATGCCTTCGCCGCTTTCAAAGCGGACCTGGATCTCGAGACCTTGCTGGGAGTAGGCACGCCAACCCAGCCAGCCACCGATGATCAGGGCAATCAGCGGCAGCACCCAGATGGCCGACCAATTGGATGCAGGGCGGGTTTTAGCTTTAGGCAAATCACTCATGGTCGTCATCCGACTCCGTGTTATCCCAAATCAGTCGGGGATCGAAGGTTACTGCGGCAAGCATCGTCAAGATCACCACACTGGCGAACGCTGCAGCGCCGAGATTGGCCTCGACACTGGCAAGTCGCCCAAAGTTTACGACCGCCACCAGGATGGCGATCACGAAGATATCCAGCATGGACCAGCGACCGATGAATTCGATAAAGCGGTACATGATAATGCGTTGTTGCGCGGACAGCGGCTGACGGCGCTGTACCGAAAACAGCAGCAGGCCGATGCCCACCAGCTTGAACGTAGGCACCAGGATACTGGCGATGAACACCACGGCGGCGATAGGGAACATGCCGTGCTGTACCAACTGGATCACGCCGGACATGATGGTGCTGGGGTCGCCCTGGCCGAGGGAGTTGACGGTCATGATGGGCAGCAGGTTGGCGGGGATATACAGGATCGCCGCCGTAATCAGCAATGCCCAGGTACGTATGAGGCTATTGGGGCGACGTACGTGGATCAGCGCACCGCAACGGCTGCAGAGTTGCTCATCGGCGTCCGCTTCCTGCTTGTTCAACTCATGGCATTCCGTACAAACCAGAATGCCCGCATCAATCGCCCGCATGGTCATCCTCTCCCGACAACGCCTGCCAGATCTGATGGGGTGACATCACCACCTCGAGCAGGACCTGGACCATTAAAAGACTGACAAAGCACGCCAGACCCAGGCCGAGCGTAATGGAGGCCATGTCCGCAAGCTTCACAAGCGCCACCAGGACGCCCATCAAGTAGACCTCCAGCATCCCCCAGTCTTTCATATGGTGGTAGATGCGGTAGAACAGCAGTCCATAACTGCGACCGATGTTCCAGCGGATGCTGAGCAGCACGGCCAACTGGCACAGCAATTTGAGCAGGGGAATACCCATGCTGCAAAGGAAAACCACGATGGCAACCCCTTGCATACCGGTGTTGAACAGGCCGACCACGCCGGTCCACACGGTGTCCTCTGAGGACTGCCCGAGTAGATTGAGCTGCATGATGGGTAAAAAATTCGCAGGTATGTACAGCAACAGAGCTGCCAGCACCAGGGCGAGGCTTCGCTCAACGACATTGTGACGGTGCGCGTATAGCTCGTAGCCACAACGTGGGCATTGAGCTTTTTCACCGAGGGCGAGCACGGGCTTGCGCATCAGCAGGTCGCACTCATGGCATGCCACCAAGTCATCCAGCGGTAAGTCCGACACCTGGAGGGCATCAACCGGATCGGGCATAAATAGGGCTCTGGCTCTAAAAAAGGTTAGGTACCTATTCTAGTGGTCTGGTTCAGAAATAACTGTGCAAATTTGTCGGCGAGGAACGCTTTTCGAGCGCCCAAAACAAAACCCCTGTTTGCGTTAGCAAACAGGGGTTCTGGAATTTAATCTTGACGATGACCTACTCTCACATGGGGAAACCCCACACTACCATC
>NZ_CVTK01000015.1:0-55389 GCF_900004785.1 Pseudomonas sp. 28 E 9
ATCCCATCCCGAACTCAGCAGTGAAACGATGCATCGCCGATGGTAGTGTGGGGTTTCCCCATGTGAGAGTAGGTCATCGTCAAGATTAAATTCCGAAACCCCAATTGCGAAAGCAGTTGGGGTTTTGTTTTGGGCGCTCGAAAAGCCTGCGCATCGAACAGGATTACCCTCTCTGGATCGCTCTATTCAGGGCTTTTATCGCAGATATCCAAACACCAGTCGAACCTTGCACATGATCCAGGTTCACAGGTGGTGCGCTGTATATTTATCTGCCCGCTATGTACCTTGCAACCACGCAGTCAGCGTCTGAGCTTAAGCAAAATAATCCCTGGAAAAGGCTAATGCCGCCTGTCCGGACCCGACCAACGCGGACTATCATGCGATAGCCCTGTCCCCTCACTGCAAGGAGCCGCTCGGAACGCCGATGCGCCAGATCTGGAAATCTTTTCGAGCCCTTTATTTCGCCTCCTTGATGATGCTGATCGGCTCCGGCCTGCTCAGTACCTATTTAGCCTTGCGACTGGCGGCTGACCATGTCGACAGCCTGTGGGTGGGTGCGTTGATGGCGGCCAACTACTTTGGCCTGGTGCTGGGCGGCAAGATCGGACACCGCTTGATCGCTCGTGTCGGGCATATACGCGCCTACGCGACCTGCGCCGGAATCGTCGGCGCGGCTGTGCTGGGTCACGGTTTGATCGATTGGCTGCCTGCCTGGATCGTCCTGCGGGTGATCGTGGGCCTGGGGATGATGTGCCAGTACATGGTCATTGAAAGCTGGCTCAATGAGCAGGCGGAGGCCAAGCAGCGTGGCGTAGTGTTCAGCGGCTATATGATCGCTTCCTACCTCGGTCTGGTACTGGGCCAGCTGATACTGGTCATGCATCCCCATCTGGGGCTTGAACTGCTGATGCTGGTGGCGCTGTGCTTTGCCCTGTGCCTGGTGCCGGTGGCCATGACCCGACGTATTCACCCCGCCCCGCTGCATCCGGCGCCGATGGAGCCGCGTTTCTTTATCAAGCGCGTGCCACAGTCCCTCAGCACGGTGCTGGGGGCGGGACTGATCGTCGGCTCGTTCTATGGCCTGGCGCCGCTCTATGCCTCCCAGCAGGGGTTGACGACCGAGCAAGTCGGTTTGTTCATGGGCTCCTGCATTTTTGCGGGACTTCTCGTGCAGTGGCCGCTGGGCTGGTTGTCCGACCGCTATGACCGCGCGCTGCTGATCCGCTGCTTTGCCTTGTGCCTGGCAGTGGCGGCATTGCCCTTGGCGATCATGACTCAGGTTCCGTTGGAAGTGCTGTTCGTGGCGGGCTTCTTTTGTTCACTTGTGCAGTTTTGTCTGTACCCGTTGGCCGTGGCTTTTTCCAATGACCACGTAGAAGGTGATCGCCGGGTCTCGCTGACGGCCATGTTGCTGGTGACCTACGGCGTGGGTGCCAGTATCGGCCCGCTTCTGGCAGGTGTGGTGATGAAGCTGTTCGGCAGCCAGATGCTTTACGCGTTTTTCAGCCTCTGCGCGCTGATCTTGGTATGGCGCATACGGCCGAAGGCGGTGACCAACTTGCATCAGGTAGACGATGCGCCGCTGCATCACGTGGCGATGCCTGACAGTATGTCCAGCTCGCCGTTGGTGGCAGCCCTTGACCCGCGGGTAGATGAACAGGTGGTGCAGGAGCAGATGCAGGCCACTGTTCCTGAACCAGACCCGGAACCTGCCGTCGACGAGCCGGCTGTCGAGGTAGCGCCTGAGTCGACAGACTCGGAAGACCATCCCCACGACTTGAGCAGGGCGCGCCCCTGAACGAAAAACGGGCAGACCCTATCAGGATCTGCCCGTTTTCACTTCAGCGTTCTAGGCTTAAAAGTCGTCGTCCTTGTCGAAGCGTCGAGCTTCACGCTGCAGCTGATACACAAAGCGTTCTACCTGGCGCTGCACCAAACCGCTCATGTTATGAAAGCGCACGCCGGCAAACGTGGTGTTGATCCTGTCTTCGAAATGCAGGTAACGCAACTCGACGGCGGTAGTCATGTTGCCGAATGGCAGCGCGGCGATGAAGCGGTCGTAGACCTGCCCCAGTTGCAGGCGTTCGGCGATGTCGCCTTCAAAGCGCAATTTGCATCCAGTGGCGGAAATGTCCAGCAACTTGCCGTTGACCGGAGCCTTGAGCTTTTCGCCGCCCAATTCGATATTGACCAATTGCGCCAATTTCAGTGCCGCGCGAAATGCATTGCGACGCTGATGATAGACCACCTCACCGGGCATGCTGCCACTGTAGATACGGTGACCATCCTTCTCGCTGATGCTCAGTGTGCCGTTACTCTCCCAGGCGACCCGGACGCCGTCATGAAAACCCTCGACGCGGAAGGGTTCGCCATTTTCGAGGTGACGTTCACCGTCACGCGGAATCATTTCGTCCAGCACCAGCGTCTTGCTGTCCCGGTCGATGTCCACAAGGTAGCTTTGGAAGCGTTGGCTGCGTTCATGGAAAGTGATGATCAATGGATCATGGCTTTCCTGGAGCATCCGCAGCGTGCTGGCGATTTCCAAAGGTGTGGTAAGAACCTTTGGTGGCTGCGGTGCATCTTCCGCATTAAGGGCGTTGAACACGGTTGTTCCATCTCCAGGAAAGTACGACTACACGCAAGAACCGGCATTTTGCCAGTATGTAGCGCACCTTGGATAGGCCGCGCTTTGAACCGCTGTCAGGCTTGGCTGCGGGTGCTTGGCTTGACCAGGCGTGAAGTGGACCCCTGGGCGTTATACAGGGCCGGGGGCTCGCCGCCGTGAAGAATACGTAACTGATTGGCCGTGGTGGCTTGCTGCAGCTGAATCGACTGGCCGTTGAGCAGGTTGGCTTCCTGGCACTGAGTGAGCAGGTGATTGAGCGCTTTGCTTTGCGTCAGCAACTGATCGCCGACCGAGGAATGGCTTGCCAACTGTGCCAGGCCGTCGTGATCGGCGGGCAGGCCCAGGCTGTTGAGGATTTCGCTGCGCTTCGTGCCGTGTTGTTCGAGCAGCACAATCAGCGATTGTTTGCGCGCGAGTATTTCTTCGAGCAAAGGCATATCCCGGCCATACAGGGCCAGGGACTCTTCTTTTAGCAGCTCGAGCAGTTGTTGCGTCGGCGCCAGATCATCAATGATCAGTTGAAGCAAATGTTCGTCGTGGTGCATGGCTGGCCTTGGGTTTTAAGCGTCCAGAAGCCCAGCGCAGGCCTTTGCCTAGCGCTCGGCTTCGAAGTTAAGCAGCTTGCTGGCTACACGGTTGCTGTCGACTGTGTAACTGCCATCGGCGATAGCCTGTTTCAACTCCGCCACGCGGGCTTTATTGACAACCGGTTGATCGCGCAGCGAGTCAGTGACCTTCTGCAACTGCTGAGCCTCATTACTCAGGTGTACCGACTCCCCACTCTGGCTCGCACTCGCCTGCTCTGCCTTGGCCGGCAGGGGCTGGGACTTGGCTTCTACGTTTTCCTTGCCGGCAGTACGCGTAGTGCCTGACGTCGTCGGGGTGTTATTTAAACGGCTGAAATCAATGACCATGATCAAAAAACCTCTGGGTATTTGGACGCTTGCCATGTTTTCGGCAATACCCGGACAAACTTTAGGCGCGAATGACAATAAATCTCCGCACGGAGCACTCTATGCACAGTGTAGGAAAACCTGGCGCCCCGTACCAGTCATCTATAACGCCACCTCGACTTGGCCCGGAGCTGTCACTCGCGCCTTGATCACGCGGTTGGAGTTGAGGTTCTTGACGCGAATCTGTTCGCTCATGCCACCGTTGGACAGCGCTTCCCCCGGCATTTTTACGTTCAACCCGCCGCTGCTGGCGGAAATCACGACCTGGTCACCTTTACGAATGACTTCAGCCTGCTCCAGGTGAACCAGGGTAATCACCTGATCGGTGACCACTGGTCGGGTGAGTCGCTGCCCGATCGCCTGGTCCAGGGACGTCAGGTAACCCTGGTTGATCAGGCTGATATCCCGTTCGCGCAGCGCAACATCGTCATCGCCAATGATGCCGGTGCGCTTCAACGGCCGTGCCACTACGACGACGTCGCGGAACAATTTGACTTGAGCCGGTACAAACACCGTCCAGGGTGAGGCGCCTTCACAGCGTACTTTTACGGTGACACGACCAATGGGCTGGGCCGGGCTTTCCAGGGTGGCTGTCAATTCCTTGTCACACATCGGCATGCGCAGGCGCGGGTCCAACTGTTTGACCTGGATCTCATAGCGCCCCGGTGTCTGGGTGGTCTCCAGATAATCTTCTACAGTGTATTCAAGAAAGCCTTGGGTGACGCCGATAAGGAGATCAGGCAGGGTGACGTTGTCGGCGCGAGCGGTGACGCCCACGCCCCAGACAAGCAGCGCCATCGCGGCGCAGAGCAATCTGCGATACTTTGGGCGGCAAGCGCGTCGGGAAACTGTCGTTTTAATATCCATAGCCAACCAAATAGCAAAGCTCGTGCCGTTTAGTGTTGGGTACGCATCGTACCTCTGGGATTTAGGAGTCTGGGCATGGCAGGTGTAATGGATTCAGTAAACCAGCGCACACAGCTGGTAGGGCAGAATCGCCTGGAGTTGTTGCTTTTTCGCCTGGACGGCAAGCAGCTGTACGGGATCAACGTGTTTAAAGTGCGCGAAGTGCTGCAGTGTCCCAAGCTGACGATCATGCCCAAGTCCAGTCCGGTGGTGTGTGGCGTCGCCAATATACGTGGCGCGACCATCCCCATTCTTGACTTGGCAATGGCCACCGGGTCCTCTGGTTTGCAGGACCGCGAGAGCCCGTTCGTGATCATTACCGAGTACAACACCAAGACCCAGGGGTTTCTGGTGCGCTCGGTGGAACGTATCGTCAACATGAACTGGGAAGAGATTCATCCGCCGCCCAAGGGCACCGGGCGCGATCATTACCTCACGGCAGTGACGCGGGTGGATAACCAGTTGGTCGAAATCATCGACGTGGAGAAAATCCTCGCCGAGGTTGCGCCCACCTCGGAAACGATTTCCGTCGGGGTGGTGGATGCCGAGACGGCACACAAGGCGGTATCCCTGCGCGTGTTGACCGTGGATGACTCCTCTGTCGCGCGCAAGCAGGTCACGCGTTGCCTGCAAACCGTTGGCGTAGAGGTCGTAGCCCTTAATGATGGGCGCCAAGCCCTGGATTACCTGCGCAAGTTGGTGGACGAGGGCAAGAAGCCGGAAGAAGAGTTCCTGATGATGATTTCCGACATTGAAATGCCGGAAATGGATGGATACACCCTCACGGCTGAAATACGCAACGATCCACGCATGCAAAAATTGCACATCATCCTGCATACTTCGTTGTCGGGGGTATTCAATCAGGCCATGGTCAAGAAGGTCGGTGCAGATGACTTCCTGGCCAAATTCCGGCCTGATGACCTCGCATCCCGGGTAGTCGACCGGATCAAGGCAGCAGATCACGGCTAGGGGCATTTCTCCTGGCGGTCACACGATTTAAGAGGCGGTACCATTGTCTACGGGTAATTTGGATTTCGAACAGTTCCGGGTCTTCCTGGAAAAAGCCTGTGGCATATTGCTCGGTGAAAACAAGCAGTACCTGGTATCCAGCCGTCTCAACAAGCTGATGGAACAGCAGGGCATCAAATCCCTGGGTGAGTTGGTCCAGCGTATCCAGGGGCAGCCGCGCAGCGGGCTCAAGGAGATGGTGGTCGATGCCATGACCACCAACGAAACCTTATGGTTTCGCGATACCTACCCCTTTGAGGTGCTCAAGAACAAAGTGCTGCCCGAAGCCATCAAGGCCAGCCCGGGCCAGCGCCTGCGCATCTGGTCGGCGGCATGCTCATCGGGACAGGAACCTTATTCGATCTCCATGACCATCGACGAGTTCGAGCGGACCAACATGGGCCAGTTGAAAGCCGGCGCGCAAATTGTGGCGACGGACCTGTCCGGCAGCATGCTCACCAATTGCAAGACCGGTGAGTACGACAGCCTGGCCCTGGGCCGAGGCCTGTCCCAGGAACGTTTGCAGCGCTATTTTGACCCGAAGGGGGCAGGGCGCTGGGCGATCAAGGCGCCGATCAAGAACCGCGTCGAGTTCCGCTCGTTCAACTTGCTCGACAGCTACGCCAGCCTGGGCAAGTTCGACATGGTGTTCTGCCGCAACGTGCTGATCTACTTCTCGGCCGAAGTGAAGAAGGACATCCTTTTGCGCATCCATGGCACGCTCAAGCGCGGCGGGTATCTATTCCTCGGCGCGTCGGAAGCCTTGAACGGCTTGCCGGATCACTACCAGATGGTGCAGTGCAGCCCGGGAATCATCTACCAGGCCAAATAACAACGTTTACCCGGTAAAAAATGTGGGAGGGGGCTTGCCCCCGATGGCGGTGGGTCAGTCAGCTATTCATGACATGACACACTGCTATCGGGGGCAAGCCCCCTCCCACATTTGTTTCGCGGCACTTTCAACGGTAGCGGCAATCCTTCCATTGCCGCTTTACTGGCGCCACGCGGAAAGCACTTGCCGCTTTTCTGGCATTGCCGCCGGCAATTTCTCTGCAAGCCCTTGATATACGGGGCTTGGTCACATTGGCATGCACCTTGCTATAACCCTGCTAACGAACAGCAGGTCAGCCTAAAGGTTTCCGCCATGAGCATCAGCTTCGATAAAGCGCTCGGTATCCACGAAAAAGCCCTGGGCTTCCGCGCCCAGCGTGCCGAAGTCCTGGCCAACAACATTGCCAACGCCGACACCCCGAACTACAAGGCTCGGGACCTGGACTTCTCCGCCGTGCTCGCCGCACAGCAGGACAAAACCAAAAACGGTTCCTTCGCCTTGAACATGACCAACAGCCGTCATATTGAAGCGCAAGGCCTGAGCAGTGGTGACGAGTCGCTGCTGTATCGCACGCCGATGCAGCCGTCGATCGACCAGAACACCGTTGATGCTCAACTGGAACAATCGAACTACGCCGAAAACTCGGTGAACTTCCAGGCCAGCTTCACCCTGCTCAACAGCAAATTCAAAGGGCTGATGTCAGCCCTGCGTGGAGAATAAGCCATGTCCCTGTCCAGTGTTTTCAATATTGCCGGCAGTGGCATGAGCGCGCAGACCACGCGTTTGAACACCGTCGCCAGTAACATCGCCAACGCCGAGACCGTGTCTTCGAGCATTGACCAGACTTACCGCGCCCGTCATCCGGTATTTGCCACCATGTTCCAGGGTGGGCAGGGCGGCGGCAGTGATTCGCTGTTCCAGAACCAGGATGCCGCCGGGCAAGGCGTGCAGGTGCTGGGTGTGGTCGAGGACCAGAGCAACCTCGAAGCGCGTTACGAGCCGAACCATCCGGCAGCGAACGAAAAGGGTTATGTCTACTACCCCAACGTCAACGTGGTCGAGGAGATGGCCGACATGATTTCCGCCAGCCGTTCGTTCCAGACCAACGCGGAAATGATGAACACCGCCAAAACCATGATGCAGAAGGTCCTGACCCTGGGTCAGTGATAAGGGGCGCCAAATAATGGCCATCGTTGATACCTCAAACAACACGGCAGTCCAGGACCTGTTCAACTCCAAGGTCAAGGACGCTTCAAACAACGTAGCGAATGTTTCCAAGGCCGCCACCGGCAACCAGGCGTTGGGCAAGGATGCATTCCTGCAACTGCTGGTCACCCAGCTGAAAAACCAGAACCCGTTGTCGCCACAGGACAACGGTGCCTTCGTGGCCCAGTTGGCCCAGTTCAGCAGCCTGGAAGGCATCAACACCCTGAACGACTCGGTAAACAACATATCGAGCAACTTCAGTTCGTCGCAGGCGCTGCAGGCTTCGTCGCTGGTGGGACGTTCGATCATCACCCAGACCGACAAGGCACTGGTCGATACCAGCAAGAGCATGAACGGTTCGGTGGCGGTAACGGCGGCAACGGGCAACGTCTCGATCAAGATCACCGACAAGGACGGCAACGTGGTGCGCACCCTCGATATGGGCGCCCAGAGCGCGGGTTCGTCGGACTTCATCTGGGATGGCAAAAACGATAAGGGTGAGGTCGCCCCAGCCGGCACTTACACCTTCGCGGCCTCCGCCAAGAGCGACAAGGGCGACGCGGTTGCCCTGGCTACTTCACTGCCGGCAACGGTGACCAGCGTGACGCTGAGCAAGACAGGTGGCGAAATGCTGTTGAACCTTGCAGGCGGCATGGGCAGCGTCAAGCTGTCGCAAATTCAGACTATCGGTACATAGAGCCGGCTAACCACGGCAGAGGGAGAGAAACATGTCTTTTAATATCGGCCTTAGCGGCCTCTATGCGGCCAACAAACAACTGGACGTAACCGGCAACAACATCGCCAACGTGGCGACCACTGGCTTCAAGTCGTCCCGTGCAGAATTCGCGGACATCTACGCGGCGTCCAAACTGGGCACCGGGAAGAACAGCATCGGCAATGGCGTGAACCTGGCGGCGGTGTCGCAGCAATTCACCCAGGGTGACGTGAATGGCAGCGGCGGCATCCTGGACATGGCGATCCAGGGCGGCGGTTTCTTCGTGCAGAAGGGCAGTGACGGTTCGCTGGAATACACCCGCAGCGGTGCGTTCCGTGCCGACAAAGACGGCTACATCACCAACAACAGCGGTACCTCGCGCCTGCAAGGCTACGCGGCGGATGATAACGGCAAAATCAACAAGGGCGGCCTGACCGACCTGCAACTGAACCTGACGAACCTGCCGCCCAAGGCCTCCACCAAAGTGGACTCCGCCAGTAACCTGAACTCCTCGGAGCCGGTGATCGATCAAACGGCCAAGCCATTCGATCCCACCAAGACCGACACCTTTACCACGCAATACAGCACCACCTTGTACGATTCCCAGGGCAACGCTCACCCGATGGTGCAGTACCTGGTGAAAACCGACGGCAACAAGTGGAATGCCTACACCCTGATCGACGGCCGCAACCCTGACGGTTCTTCTCCGACGGGCACCCCATCGACCCCACCTGTGGCGTCGACGCTGACCTTCGATGGCGCGGGCAAACTCACCAGTGTGGTGACCGGTGGTGTATCCGATAAGACCCTCACCGTTGCCGGTTGGGTCCCGGGTACGGTGACCAATGGTGTGTGGAAGGCCAACGGTGCGAATGCCAACCCGGGTGGGATTGCGGTCAACATGGCCAACATCACGCAGTACAACTCGGCCACCTACCGTAACCCTCCGGTGACCGATGGCTATGCCACCGGCCAGATCACCGGCCTGAAGATCGACGGCAGCGGCGTATTGTTCGCCACTTTCAGCAACCAGCAGAGCAAGGCTATCGGCCAGATCTCGCTGGCCAGCTTCAACAACGAACAAGGCCTGCAACCCGCCGGCAGCACCACTTGGAAAGAAACCTTCGCGTCGGGCCAACCGGGTTACGACACCCCGCAATCCGGCACCCTGGGCTCGATCGTGGCCAACTCCCTGGAGAACTCCAACGTCAACCTGACCAATGAGTTGGTGGACCTGATCAAGGCCCAGAGCAACTACCAGGCGAACGCCAAGACCATCTCCACCCAGAGCACCATCATGCAGACCATCATTCAGATGACGTGATGCGCCGGCGCTCCACAGGAAGCCCCTCGTAAGAGGGGCTTTTTTGTGCCCGCAGGAAAAGTGCCGGCGACATATAGGGTTACGCGCAGACATGCGCCGCACGGAACGCGGCATGCCCGCCTTGCCACTGATCGGATCATAGCCGAGAGGCTCAGCCATCATAGGGGGCGGGGATATGTGGGGTACGGGTGTTTTCGCAGCCGATAGCAAGCGCGCAGGACCGCTACCTGTCAGGGTTGCGGATCAGTCGAAACCGGTAGCGCCTGACGCCGACAAGGCAACGGTTAAAACCCTGCTTGACCAACTGTTTGAGGCGCAGCAGTCGGGCAAGACGCAGACAGTTCAGGACGCGCGCGACAAGTTGAATGTGCTGCGTGAGAAGTTGGGGGACGAGACATTCAAGGCGATTCTCGAGCAGCTCAAGAAAGACGCCGATGCGGCTTGGCTGGCGTTCTTGAAGGCTTTGTTTCCGGAGCTGTTTGCAGATGAGTCTGTTCCACCGCCTTCTCCAGCACCGCCAACCCCCTCACCACCTTTATATCGCGGGTTCCAAGGCAGAGAAGTCGATCCGAGTAATTACGGCACTGCGGAGTCGATGAGTGACAAGCCGTTTACCGAGGGCGCGTTTCACGCTGACTACAAGCCGGACAAAAGCAACCCAGGTAAGAAACCCGGTATGGGCAAGGAGCCCGGCAATATCTGGAGTGGTTTTTGTCAGGGACCGGAGGGCAACTGTGTAACGGTCTCGGCGATTAAAGCCGCAATGATGAAATTTGGTCAAAAACCCACCGATATTTTCAAGGATGTGAGAATGGCCGGTGATGGTTATGAAGTGCAGATGCGTGATGGGTTTCAGCTGTATTTGAGCAGAGGCGAATTGCAGATGGCGGCACGGCAAGCAGGGTTCAAGGGCAGTGATCCGGCCATGATGACGGACGCCAATTTCCTGTATGCCGCCAGCGCCAAGCGCGCTCAAATGGAAGATAATGACGACCGCGCGCGGGCGAGTTTTTTTACGGCCACGCAAACTTTGAACGACGGTGAGTGGAGCACTGAAGCGCTCGACCGGCTTGGACTCAAAGGTCTTTACAGGTCTTCTTCAAGTGCGGAATTGGCAGGCGGTGGAGTGTTGGGCGTTGTCGATGACGGAGAGCACTCAATGGCCGTCATCGGCGGCCGTCTTGAGTTGTGGGGCAAGCGTGCCGGAAGGCCTGATCAGCCTAATGCTTTCGCTCTTATCTAGCGTAATAACGAAAAAACCGACCGCCTTAGACAAGTCTAAGGCGGTCGGTTTTTTTGATCCCGGTAACCCCGGCGTTGCTCAGCTTATTGGCAAGCTTCGCAATCCGGCTCATCAATCGCACACGCCTTAGGCACCGGCGCCGGGCCGGCTGGCGCGGCGAGAACCGAGTCATCACCATGGTTGCCGCTGGAAACAGCGTTCAGCTTGCCGGTGTTGATGGTCGACTTCTCGGTGCTGGTCGCGGCCAGGGCACGGAGGTAGTAAGTGGTTTTCAGGCCACGGTACCAAGCCATGCGGTAGGTCACGTCGAGCTTCTTGCCCGAAGCACCGGCGATGTAGAGGTTCAGGGACTGCGCCTGGTCGATCCACTTCTGACGACGGCTGGCGGCGTCAACGATCCACTTGGTGTCCACTTCGAACGCGGTGGCGTAGAGCTCTTTGAGTTCCTGCGGGATGCGCTCGATCTGTTGCACGGAACCGTCGTAGTACTTCAGGTCGTTGATCATCACCGAGTCCCACAGGCCACGGGCTTTCAGGTCGCGGACCAGGTACGGGTTGATCACGGTGAACTCGCCCGACAGGTTCGATTTCACATACAGGTTCTGGTAGGTCGGTTCGATCGACTGCGACACGCCAGTGATGTTGGCGATGGTTGCGGTCGGTGCGATGGCCATGATGTTGGAGTTACGAATGCCTTTCTGCACACGGGCACGTACCGGCGCCCAGTCCAGGGATTCGTTCAGGTCAACATCGATGTACTTCTGGCCACGCTGCTCGATCAGGATCTGTTGCGAGTCCAGCGGCAGGATGCCCTTGGACCACAGCGAACCCTGGAACGTCTCGTAGGCGCCGCGCTCGTCGGCCAGGTCGCAGGAAGCCTGGATCGCGTAGTAGCTGACCGCTTCCATGGACTTGTCGGCGAACTCGACGGCAGCATCGGAACCGTAAGGAATGTGCTGCAGGTACAAGGCGTCCTGGAAGCCCATGATGCCCAGGCCGACCGGACGGTGCTTGAAGTTGGAGTTCTGCGCCTGTGGCACCGAGTAGTAGTTGATGTCGATCACGTTATCGAGCATGCGTACGGCGGTGTTGACAGTGCGTTCCAGCTTGGCGGTGTCCAGCTTGCCGTTGACGATGTGGTTCGGCAGGTTGATCGAGCCCAGGTTGCAGACGGCGATCTCGTCCTTGTTGGTGTTCAAGGTGATCTCGGTGCACAGGTTCGAGCTGTGGACCACGCCCACGTGCTGCTGCGGGCTGCGCAGGTTGCACGGGTCCTTGAAGGTCAGCCATGGGTGGCCGGTTTCGAACAGCATCGACAGCATCTTGCGCCACAGGTCTTTGGCCTGGATGGTCTTGAACAGCTTGATTTTGCCAGGGTACTGGGCCAGCGCTTCGTAGTACTCGTAACGCTCTTCGAAGGCCTTGCCGGTCAGGTCGTGCAGGTCCGGTACTTCGGACGGCGAGAACAGGGTCCACTGGCCGTCATCGAAGACACGCTTCATGAACAGGTCAGGGATCCAGTTGGCGGTGTTCATATCGTGGGTACGACGACGATCATCACCGGTGTTCTTGCGCAGCTCGATGAACTCTTCAATGTCCATGTGCCAGGTTTCCAGGTAGGCACATACAGCGCCTTTGCGCTTGCCACCCTGGTTCACGGCAACGGCGGTGTCGTTCACCACTTTCAGGAACGGCACGACGCCCTGGGATTTACCATTGGTGCCCTTGATGTACGAACCCAGTGCACGTACCGGGGTCCAGTCGTTGCCCAGGCCGCCGGCGAATTTGGACAACATGGCGTTGTCGTGGATCGCGTGGTAGATGCCCGACAGGTCATCCGGCACGGTGGTCAGGTAGCAGCTCGACAGCTGTGGACGCAGGGTGCCGGCGTTGAACAGGGTCGGGGTCGACGACATGTAGTCAAAGGACGACAACAGGTTGTAGAACTCGATCGCACGGTCTTCCTTGTGCTTCTCTTCGATCGCCAGGCCCATGGCCACACGCATGAAGAACACTTGCGGCAGTTCGAAGCGGATGCCGTCCTTGTGGATGAAGTAACGGTCGTACAGGGTTTGCAGGCCCAGGTAGGTGAACTGCTGGTCGCGCTCGTGGTTGATCGCCTTGCCGAGTTTTTCCAGGTCGAAGGTGGCCAGGATCGGGTTGAGCAATTCGAATTCGATGCCCTTGGCGATGTAGGCCGGCAGGGCCTTGGCGTACAGGTCGGCCATCTCGTGGTGGGTGGCGCTGTCGGCCACGCCCAGGAAGCCCAGGCCTTCGGCGCGCAGGGTGTCCATCAGCAGGCGCGCGGTGACGAACGAGTAGTTCGGCTCGCGTTCAACCAGGGTACGGGCGGTCATTACCAGGGCGGTGTTGACGTCGGTCAGGGCCACGCCGTCGTACAGGTTCTTCAGGGTTTCGCGCTGGATCAGGTCACCGTCGACTTCTTCCAGGCCTTCGCAGGCCTCGGTGATGATGGTGTTCAGGCGGCCCAGGTCCAGTGGCGCAAAGCTGCCATCGGCCAGGGTGATGCGGATCGACGGGTGCGCTTGCACGGCGTCGGCAGATGGCGCGTGTACGGCACGTTCCTTGGCGCGCGAATCGCGGTAGATCACGTAGTCACGGGCAACTTTCTGCTCGCCGGCACGCATCAGGGCCAGTTCGACCTGGTCCTGGATTTCTTCGATGTGGATGGTGCCGCCCGATGGCATGCGACGCTTGAAGGTCGCGGTGACCTGCTCGGTCAGGCGGGCAACGGTGTCGTGGATGCGCGACGAAGCAGCAGCGGTGCCGCCTTCAACTGCAAGAAACGCTTTGGTGATGGCGACGGTGATTTTGTCATCGGTGTAAGGAACGACAGTGCCGTTACGCTTGATCACGCGCAATTGGCCAGGTGCGGTGGCGGACAGATCCATATTCGAATCGGCGGCCTGCGGCACGGAGCCCTGGGGGTTCTCGCGAGTTGTGTCGGTTTGCATGGGGGGTTGTCTCCACGTTCTATATTTGATTGCGAGTGCCAGGCTTTCCTGCAACACCCGTACCGTTTTCCATGTCTTTGGATGAAAAACAGCTGCCATCCGCGTGAGCGGTTTGGTCTACTGAAAATCGGTTGGTTCCACGCTGCGCCAGCAATAAAACGCTTGAATTTCGAGCCGCTTATGTGGTTGGACGCTTTCCGCCAAAACCCTACATGTAGGGTCTCTTGAAGTGCCGAGGTACAAGATAATGCGTTTTACAGGTGTTAGCAACGCACTAACCTGTGGATAACACTGTGAGTAAAATGTGTAAGAAAGGTTGAAGGGGCGTGTAGGCCGCATTACTGCTGGATTGCGCCGTTTGTCATTAAATGTTTCGAACCTGAAACAAGCTGGCGGTTTTCGAAGGGCGCGAACCCTATCACAAAAAAACGCCATGACCGAATCGATTTCCCGACTTGTGCTTATGGGTTGGCCCATGGCTACAATCGCCCCTCGTTATGCCCTCAATACATGACAAACAGGCTGTGCCTGGACCGTCTCGGCCGGAAGAATTTCCTATAACAATGAGGACAACCCATGGGACAGGATCCCTGGCAGGTATTGATCGTCGAGGATGACGAACGCTTGGCCGAGCTGACCCGCGAATACCTGGAGAGCAACGGCCTGCGCGTGTCGGTGGAGAACGACGGTGCCCTGGCGGCGGCGCGCATCATCGCCGAGCAGCCTGACCTGGTGATCCTCGACCTGATGCTGCCCGGCGAAGACGGCCTGAGCATCTGCCGCAAGGTGCGCGGGGGCTATGACGGCGTCATCCTGATGCTCACTGCGCGCACCGACGACATGGACCAGGTGCAGGGCCTGGACATGGGCGCCGATGACTACGTGTGCAAACCCGTGCGTCCGCGCCTGTTGCTGGCGCGTATCCACGCCCTGCTGCGGCGCAGCGAACCGGCGCCGGCGGTTGCGGTGGAGCACCAGCGACGCCTGCAATTCGGCCCGTTGGTGGTGGACAACGCCTTGCGCGAGGCCTGGCTGCACCAGGGCGGCATCGAACTGACCAGCGCCGAGTTCGACCTGCTGTGGCTGTTGGTGGCCAACGCCGGGCGCATTCTGTCGCGCGAAGAAATTTTCATCGCCCTGCGCGGCGTCGGTTACGACGGCCAGGATCGTTCGATTGATGTGCGCATTTCACGTATTCGCCCCAAGATCGGCGATGACCCGATCCACCCGCGCCTGATCAAGACCATCCGCAGCAAAGGCTACCTGTTCGTGCCCGAAGCCGCTGCCGACATGCCGCTGTGAACTCGATCTTCCTGCGCATATACGGCGGCATGTGCGCCGCGCTGATCCTGGTCGCGCTGCTGGGTGTGCTGGCCCTGCACTTGCTCAACGATGTGCGCAGCGACCAATACCGCGAGCGCCTGGCCCATGGCACGTTCGCGTTGATGGGCGACAATCTGCGGCCCATGAGCGCCATCGAGCGCCAGCGCGCATTGGCGGTGTGGGAGCGATTGCTGGGCATTCCGTTGCAGTTGCGCACCTTCGCCGACGCGCAGCTGGATATGAGCCAGCGCAAGCGCCTGCAACGTGGCCAGGTCCTGGTGGAGCAGACGGGGCCCCATGCCGCGCGGGTACTGCGTCTGGTCAGCGAACAGGAGCAATGGGTGCTCACCGGCGAAGTGCAGCAGATCAGCGAGCAATTGGCCCGCGCCACTATCTATCTGCTGGCCGACGAACTGGTGCGGTTTCCGGTGGCCCAGCAGCCGCAACGCCTGGCTGACCTCAAGCAGGCCAAGGGCTTTGGTTTCGAGATGCACCTGATGACCCTCGACCAGGCCGATATGGACGACGACCAGCGCCGGCGAGTGGCCGAAGGCGATACGGTGATGGCCCTGGGCAAGGGCGGTGATTCGATCCGTGTGTTTGCCGGCATGGTCGGCACGCCGTGGGTGCTGGAGATCGGCCCGCTGTATCAGATGAACCCGTACCCGGCGCAATGGCTGATCCTGATCGCGCTGATCGGCCTGACCCTGATCGGTCTGATCGTCTACCTGTTGGTGCGCCAGCTCGAGCGCCGGCTCAAGGGGCTGGAGGCGGCGGCCACGCGCATCGCCAAGGGCAACCTGGAGGTTCGCGTACCGGCGCGAGGCGTCGACTCGGTGGGGCGGTTGGCGGCGGCGTTCAACGGCATGGCCGAGCACTTGCAGCAATTGCTGGCGATTCAGCGTGAACTGGTGCGCGCAGTGTCCCACGAGCTGCGCACGCCCGTGGCGCGCCTGCGCTTCGGCCTGGAGATGCTGGGCGACGCCACCACCGCCGAGGCACGGCGCAAATACCTGGAGGGCATGGACGGCGATATCCAGGACCTCGATGGCCTGGTCGATGAGATGCTCACTTATGCGCGCCTGGAACAGGGCGCGCCGGCGTTGGACTTCCAGCGCGTCGACCTCGATGCGTTGCTCGACCAGGTGATCGGCGAATTGTCGCCACTGCGCCCGCAAGTCAGCGTCACCCGCGGGATTCGCCCTTCATCGGCGCATCACCAGGACGCCTGGGTCGATGCCGAACCCCGCTACCTGCATCGCGCGCTGCAGAACCTGGTCAGCAATGCCATGCGCCACGCCAAGGGCCAGGTGCTGATCAGCTATCAGGTCGGGCAGATGCGGTGCCGTATCGACGTGGAAGACGATGGCCCCGGCATACCGGAAAGTGCCTGGGAACGTGTGTTCACCCCGTTCCTGCGCCTGGACGACAGCCGCACGCGCGCCTCGGGCGGGCACGGCCTGGGCCTGTCGATCGTGCGGCGGATTATCTATTGGCACGGCGGGCGGGCGTTGATCAGCAAAAGCAACAACCTGGGCGGGGCGTGTTTCAGTCTGAGTTGGCCCAGAGAACAGGGAAAACCCTGACACCGCCATCGGGGGCAAGTCCCCTCCCACATTTGGAATGCATTCCCCTGTGGGAGGGGGCTTGCCCCCGATAGCGGTCTATCGGGCGCCAACCGCCACCAGACTCAACAACTGCTCCCCCTCCACCCCAAATTGCCCCTCCAATTCCTTGCCATGGCACCACTCACTGGACAGGTCCGTGAGCAACCGCAACCGCACATGCCCGGCCTGCGACCACTCCACCACTTCGGCATGCTCAAAATAAAAGCGCTTGTGCACGAGCGGGTAGAGCGCCTTGAACAGACTCTCCTTGACCGAAAAGGTCAGCGTCACCAGCAGGGCGACCTGCTCGCGCGGCAGGCTGGCCATTCGTTGCATTTCATCGGGAGTAAGTATCTCACCCGCCAGGCGTTGCGCCCGTTCCAGCGTCAGCAGGTTCTCCAGGTCCATTCCCAGCCCGCGCCACTGCGCCTTGTGCGCGACGATCGCCGCGGCGTGCCCGGTGCTGTGGGTGATGGAGCCGCTGATGTGCCCTGGCCAGATCGGCGCGCGGTCTTCGCCGATGGCCGGCACGCAGTCGAGGTTATCGAGTCGCCGCAGCGCTTCGCGGGCGCACAGGCGGCCGGCGAGAAATTCTGCCTGGCGCTTGGCCACCGAGCGCTGGATACTCGCCGGCGGCGGCACGGCGCTGCGGTGGAAGTCGCCGGCGTTCAACAAGGCCGGGTCGAATCGGGTGCTCAAAAACACGGTGCCCGGCAAGGGAGCAGGCAGCGGCCAATGGGCATCGAGTGGGGTACAGCAGGCGGGTAGGGGCGTCATGCGCGACATTTTGCCGAGTTGGCGCGTCAGTGCATAGCCCGTAGTGATAGTCCGTCGTGTATGTCCCCATCGCGCTTCAGGCCGGGTTCAGAGCCCGTTCAGGGGGAGTTCAGGGGCGCTTGCGTAGTGTGGACGCCACAGCCTGAACGCTTAAGAGGTAAGCACCATGACTGCGATCAAGAAACTGTTGTTGGCGTTGACCATGCTCAGTGCCACCGCCGGTGTGCAAGCCAGCGATAGCACGTCTGCCGCTTTTGGCCGAGAGAAAAGCAAAAAAGCCGGCAACCTGATCCACCGTGTCAGCTTCGACGAGGTGAGCGTTCAGGCCGCGCCGTGGGGCCGGTCGCTGGTCACCGCGCCTCAACCGGGTTACCGCACCGGTTACGCGCCCCAGTCTGGCCACTACAATGGCATTAAACTGCGCCCGCAAGACCTGCAGGGCCGCTATGATATCCCTCGCTCGGACTGTTGAATTGCCTTGGAGAGCCTTATGAAATTGCTGGTGGTGGAAGATGAGGCGCTGTTGCGTCATCACCTGTTTACCCGCCTGACCGACAGCGGCCACGTGGTCGAGGCCGTGGCCAATGCCGAGGAAGCCCTGTACCAGACCGGCCAATTCAACCATGACCTGGCGATCATCGACCTGGGGCTGCCCGGCATGGGCGGCCTGGACCTGATCCGGCAACTGCGCACCCAGGCCAAGACCTTTCCGATCCTGATCCTGACCGCCCGCGGCAACTGGCAGGACAAAGTCGAAGGCCTGGCTGCCGGTGCCGACGACTACGTGGTCAAACCGTTCCAGTTCGAAGAACTGGAGGCGCGGATGAACGCCTTGCTGCGCCGCTCCAGCGGTTTCACCCAGTCCACCATCGTCGCCGGGCCCCTGCTGCTGGACCTCAATCGCAAGCAAGCCTCGCTGGACGAACAACCGCTGGCGTTGACCGCCTATGAGTACCGCATCCTCGAATACCTGATGCGCCATCATCAACAGGTGGTGGCCAAGGACCGTTTGATGGAGCAGCTTTACCCCGATGACGACGAGCGCGACCCAAACGTCATCGAAGTGCTGGTCGGCCGCCTGCGCCGCAAGCTGGAAGGGCCGGCCGGGTTCAAGCCGATCGACACCGTGCGCGGCCTGGGCTACCTGTTCAATGAGCGCTGCCGTTGATTCGCTCGCTCCGTGTGCGCCTGATGCTGGCCGCCGCCACCCTGGCGGTGCTGTTCATGCTGGGCTTGTTGCCCGCCATGCAAGGTGCTTTCAGCCTGGCGCTGCAGGATTCCATTGAGCAGCGCCTGGCGTCGGATGTCACCACCCTGATCTCGGCGGCCCGCGTGGAAAATAACCGGCTGCTGATGCCGGCGCAGTTGCCCGATGAGCGTTTCAACCTGACCGACAGCCGTCTGCTCGGCTATATCTACGACCGTGAAGGTCACCTGGTGTGGCGGTCGCGGGCGACCCAGGAAGAAAGGATCAATTACAAGCCGCGCTACGATGGACGCGGCAACGAATTTGCGCGCATTCGTGAGGCCAACGGCCAGGAGTTCTTCGTCTATGACGTCGAGGTGCGGCTGCTGGGCGGCAAAAGCGCGGCGTTCAGCATCGTCGCCCTGCAACCGGTGCGTGAGTATCAACTGACCCTCGAAGGCCTGCGCGAGAATCTCTACCTGGGCTTCGGCGCGGCGTTGCTGGTGCTGTTGACGCTGCTCTGGCTCGGCCTGACCTGGGGCCTGCAGGCCCTGCGGCGCCTGAGTCAGGAACTGGACCAGATCGAAGGCGGCACCCGCGAAAGCCTCAGCGAAGAGCACCCCCGGGAATTGCTGCGCCTCACCGGTTCCCTCAACCGTTTGCTGCACAGCGAGCGTGAGCAGCGGGCGCGCTACCGCGACTCGCTGGATGACCTGGCCCATAGCCTGAAAACCCCACTGGCGGTATTGCAGGGGGTGAGCGAAGACATGGCCCAGCGCCCCGAGGAGCGCAGCCAGGCCTGGGTGCTGCAGTCGCAGATCGAGCGCATGAGCCAGCAGATCGGCTATCAATTGCAGCGCGCCAGCCTGCGCAAGAGCGGCCTGGTGCGCCATCAGGTACGCCTGGAGCCGGTGCTGCAGAGCCTGTGCGACACCCTGGACAAGGTTTACCGGGACAAGCGCGTCACCGTGACCCTCGACCTGCCGGACGCCTGCGACGTGCCCATCGAAAAGGGCGCCCTGCTTGAGATGCTCGGCAACCTGCTGGAAAACGCCTACCGCCTATGCGTGAAGCAGGTACGTATCAGCCTGGTGGAACACCCGGACGGCAGTGAGCTGTGCATCGAAGACGATGGCCCCGGCGTGCCACCGGACCAGCGCGCCCGGATCCTGCAGCGCGGCGAACGGCTTGATCGCCAGCACCCGGGGCAGGGCATCGGGTTGGCGGTGGTCAAGGACATTATCGAGAGCTATCACGCGCGGTTGACCCTGGGCGATTCGGCGCTGGGTGGCGCAGCGTTCAGGATTCACTTTCCGGCCTTGTGAGGGGGCGGGCAAGCTGTCCGCCTTCAACCCTCCTGCGCGCGATACGCCCCCGGCGTCAAGCCGGTCCACTTCTTGAACGCCCGATGAAACGCCGACGGTTCCGAGAACCCCAGCTGTTCTGCAATGTCCTGCAAGGACAAGTCCGCCCGCCCCAAGTGGTAGATGGCGATATCACGGCGTAACTCATCCTTCAATGCCTGAAAGCTGCTGCCTTCTTCACGCAAATGCCGGCGCAGGGTTTGCGGGCTGATATGCAAATGCTGTGCGACCGCTTCCAGGTCCGGCCAGGGCGTGCGGTCGCGGCTGAGCAAGCGGCGCAGTTGGCTGCTCAGGCTGTCGCCTTCATCGGGTCGAGACAACAGGTCGGCGGGGGAGCGCTGTAAAAAGTGCTTGAGGGTGCGTTCATCCTGCAGCAGCGGCAGGTTCAGGTAACGGCTGAGAAACACCAGACTGCTGTTCGGCGCGGCGAATACCCGGGGGCAAGGAAACAGCAGGTCGTATTCACCGGCGTGGGCCGGCATCGGATAACTGAAGGTGACCTGATGCAGCCGAATACGCTGGCCGATCAACCAACTGCCCAGACGATGCCAGATCACCAGCAGGCATTCACTGAGAAAGTGGTCCGGGTCCCACAGTGGCGAGTCGTCCAGGCTCAAGCGAACGCTGTCGCCTTCGCGTGTCAGCTGCCAGCGCGGGCCGTCGGGGAACAGGCTATAAAATAACAGGCCGCGTTCCAGCGCCTTCTCCAGCGTGCGGCAATGAATCAGCGCATGACACATCATGGCGAAGGTGCCGCGCTTGCTCGGCGCCTGGGCGAAACCCAGGTATTCATCATCCAGCGCCAGCCAGAGCATTTGCAGCAAGCGGGTAAATTGCTCCGGAGCGATACGCGCACGTGGTTCGCTCAGCTGTTCGGGGGTGATACCCACCTGCTGCAACAGGCGCGAGTAGTCATAACCGGCCCGACGTGCGCCGCCCAGGGCCGCGCGGGCGAAGTGACTGGCGATGGTGCGTTCACGCATGACAGGGCCTCGTCCATGGAAGGGCCGATGGTAGCCATCACCCGCAGGGGTCACAAGGCGGATATCCGCCAAATTGTAGGACGAGACAGGGCGAGTCGGCGGAAATCCGCCACCTTGTTACACGCCCGCCGAGCCTCGGCAAGCCGCAAGCCCTGATGTGCAAAGGCTTTCATCGGTTTCAAGCAAAGTGGCATGGCGTTTGCGATAGGGATTACAGCGCAGGATTGTTCCTACAGACCTCGCCAACAACAAATCCCTCCAGTGCAGGAGGGTTCGCAATTCAAGTGTCGTGGGCAATGGCGGATATTTGCCACACGGTGCGATTGAGGAACTTTGCAATGACGACTCGTCAGCCAATCTACAAATCCCTGTATTTCCAGGTGATCGTTGCAATCGTTATCGGTATTTTGCTCGGCCACTTCTACCCGCAGACCGGCGTGGCCCTCAAGCCACTGGGTGACGGCTTTATCAAGCTGATCAAAATGGTCATCGCCCCGATCATCTTCTGCACCGTGGTCAGCGGTATCGCCGGCATGCAAAGCATGAAATCGGTCGGCAAGACCGGCGGCTACGCGCTGCTGTATTTCGAAGTCGTTTCCACCATTGCGTTGCTGATCGGCCTGATCGTGGTCAACGTCGTGCAGCCGGGCGCCGGCATGCACATCGACGTGGCAACCCTGGACGCTTCGAAAGTCGCGGCCTACGTGACCGCCGGTAAAGACCAGAGCATCGTCGGCTTTATCCTCAATGTCATCCCCAACACCATCGTCGGCGCCTTCGCCAACGGCGACATCCTGCAAGTGCTGATGTTCTCGGTGATCTTCGGTTTCGCCCTGCACCGCCTGGGTGCCTACGGCAAGCCGGTGCTGGACTTTATCGATCGTTTCGCCCACGTGATGTTCAACATCATCAACATGATCATGAAGCTGGCGCCCATCGGTGCCCTGGGCGCCATGGCGTTCACCATCGGTGCCTACGGCGTAGGTTCCCTGGTGCAGTTGGGCCAGTTGATGATCTGCTTCTACATCACCTGCGTCCTGTTCGTGGTGGTGGTGCTGGGCGCCATCTGCCGCGCCCACGGTTTCAGCGTACTGAAGCTGATTCGCTACATCCGCGAAGAGCTGCTGATCGTACTGGGTACTTCGTCTTCGGAATCCGCACTGCCGCGCATGCTGATCAAGATGGAGCGTCTGGGCGCGAAGAAATCCGTGGTCGGCCTGGTTATCCCCACCGGCTACTCGTTCAACCTTGACGGTACCTCGATCTACCTGACCATGGCGGCCGTGTTCATCGCCCAGGCGACCGACACCCACATGGACATCACTCACCAGATCACCCTGCTGTTGGTGCTGCTGCTGTCCTCCAAAGGCGCTGCGGGTGTGACGGGCTCGGGCTTTATCGTCCTCGCTGCCACCCTGTCGGCTGTCGGCCACCTGCCGGTTGCCGGCCTGGCGCTGATCCTGGGTATCGACCGCTTCATGTCCGAAGCCCGCGCGCTGACCAACCTGGTGGGTAACGCCGTTGCCACCATCGTTGTGGCCAAGTGGGTCAAGGAACTGGACACCGACAAGCTGCAAAGCGAGCTGGCATCCGGCGGTACCGGTATCTCCGAAACCCGCGAAATCGACGACTTGGGCGTGGCCGAAGGCCCTGCACCTGTGGTCAAGTAAGCTGAAGATGGCGTGAACTAACGCCGACAGCAACACACAAACGCCCCGACTGGTTCGGGGCGTTTGCGTTTCTGGCGCGTCACGGCAGTGGCTTTTGTTTTACAGTAAATGAATCGGTTGAAACGCTTGCGGGAGGTTTTGTGGACAGTGTGGATCTGAATGTCCTGCGCAGCGTGCTGGAATGGCGCCGCGCCGGGCAACGCGTGATGTTGTACAGCGTGGTGCAGACCTGGGGCAGTGCGCCGCGCCCACCGGGGGCAATGTTGGCCCTGCGCGGCGACGGGGTGGTGATTGGCTCGGTGTCCGGCGGTTGCATCGAGGATGACTTGATCGCGCGCCTGCAGGATGGCCGTTTGCCTGACGATGGTCCGCCCGTGCAGTTGGTCACCTACGGCGTCACCCGCGATGAGGCGGCGCGCTTTGGCCTGCCCTGCGGCGGCACCCTGCGCCTGACCGAAGAGCGGGTGGACGACTGGGAGTGGGTCGCGCAATTGCTGGCATGCTGCGAGGATCATCAAATTGTTGCGCGCAAGCTGGACCTGGCCACCGGCAAAGTGACCCTCAGCGCCGCGAGCAAGACCGATGCAGTGACCTTTGACGGCCAGTGTCTGCGCGCCATCTATGGGCCTCGCTGGCGCCTGCTGTTGATCGGCGCCGGGCAACTGTCGCGCTATGTCGCGGAAATGGCGCGCCTGCTCGATTTTGAAGTGCTGATCTGCGACCCGCGTGAAGAGTTCGTCTATGGCTGGGAGGAACAGCACGGCCGCTTCGTGCCGGGCATGCCCGATGAAGCGGTGCTCAATATCCAGACCGACGAACGCACGGCGATTGTCTGTCTGACCCACGACCCACGGCTGGATGACATGGCGTTGCTCACGGCGTTGAATTCCAGCGCGTTCTACATTGGCGCCCTCGGTTCGCGGGTCAACACCCAGAAACGACGGGAAAACCTGGCGGCGTTGGGCTTGTCGGCAGAAGCGATTGCACGGTTGCATGGGCCCATCGGCTTGCACATCGGCAGCCACACGCCGGCGGAAATTGCGCTGTCGCTGATGGCGCAAATCGTCGCGCTCAAGAACGGCGTGCAGCAGACGCATAAAAGATCGGATGCGGTGGTGCTCGATTGATCGCCGCAATTATCCTGGCAGCGGGGCGCAGCAGTCGTTTTCGTGCCGTGACGGGACAGGACAAGCTGCTGGCCTCTTGCGTGGGCCGTGACGGGGTGACGCGTTCGGTGCTTGACCACGTGCTGGTCAACCTGCCCCCCAATGTGGGCAGGCGCTTGGTGGTAACCACACATGACCAGGCTGAAATCATGCGTCTGGGGCGGACACAGGGTTGCCAGATACTGACATTGAACTCCACGGGCATGGCTGACAGCATCGCGCAAGCCGTTGCGGCCAGTAGCGACGCTGAGGGCTGGTTGATAGTGCTGGGAGATATGCCATTCATTCTGACCTCGACGATTGAAAGCGTGGTCGCCGGACTCACCGTCGATACTATCCGGGTGCCCGTCCATACAGAAACGTATGGGCATCCTGTGGCCTTCGGAAGGGGTTGCGCTCAAGCGCTGATGGAATTATCCGGGGATGGCGGGGCCAGGCCTTTATTCGCTGCTTTTCAGGTTACGCCGGTGAAGGTGATAGACCCCGGCGTATTGTGGGATGTTGATGTGCCGACTGGCCTGCAATGGGAGGAGGTACCTCTGCCTACGAGTTGAGATGGCGTCTTCCGATACTCAATTGCATACGGTCTAATGGTTGCAATGCAGGGTCCCGCACTTAAATGAGGGCCTCTGGAATACGGCTCCAGAGCTCTTTCAATTGCAAGCACGGAGTATAAAGCCATGAAAGTCAATCCAGGCTCTTCACAACCCTTCATCCCTCCAGCGACTCAGTCCACGTCTGCTTCCAGCGCGTCGAATAATTCAAAACCCGAAGTCAAGGCAGAGTCGAAAACTCAAGGACACTCCTCGGAAAAAAGCAGGCCTATGATGTCGCTCAGTTCTGGGCAACGTCTCCTTGAACAAGCGTCAAATCGTTACGATAAGATGACGGGAGGCATGGGATGGTGAATGCGCATCGAATGTGATCATTCGCTTTTCTTGTTTTCGATTTGAATAAAAAGCCCCGCCTGATCACTCAGGCGGGGCTTTTTAATGGCTGATGGAATCAGACGAGGGGTTTAGGCTCGTGCTCTTCTTCCTGGGCCTTTTGCTCTAACGCTGCAGCAGCGGCGGCAGCCTCGGCTTCCTTGCGGCGACGACGCACTTCACGTGGATCGTTCGGCGCACGGCCGTTTTCAGTCAGGGCGCTTGCCGGTGCAGCTTCAACCACCGGAGCAGCGACTTCGGCTACCACGGGGGGTTCAACCACCGGCGCAGGCTCGACGACCGCAGTTGGCTCGATCACAGGAGCGGGCTCAACCACTGGGGCAGGCTCGGCAACCACGACTTCGGCAACCGGAGCCGGCGCTTCTTCGACCATCGGCGCAGGCGCTGGCGCTTCTACCGGTGCGGCAGGTTCGGCAGTCCACTGGAAGGCGGTCTGTTCTTCGCGAACTTCACGCACGGCCGGGGCAGCTTCTTCGACAGCCGGTGCTTCAACGACGGCTTCAACCACGGGCTCAGGCTCGACGACCGGGGCGACTTCAACGGCAACCACTTCGGTCACGGGTTGAGCATCGCGAACCGGTGCCACTTCCACTTCCGGAACCACTGGGGTTTCGATTGGGGTAGTTGCTTCCACCACCGGTGCTTCAACCACTGGGGTCTCGGCAACGGGCGCTTCTACCGCAGCGGTCTCTTCGACAGCCGCGGTAGCGCGTTCAGCCTGCTCATGGGCCTGGGCTTCAGCAGGTGCGCTGATGGTCGAGCTGGCCACGGCGGCGGTGACGGCCAGGCCGGCAGCCAGGTCGGCACCGGTAGGTTCGGTGTTGGCCGCTTCGGCGTTCTCGCCGGCTTCTTCCGAGCCTTCGATCACGTTGCCGTTGGCATCACGCTGACGCTCACGACGGTTGCTGCGACGACGCTGGCCACGGGAGCGACGGCGTGGGCGATCGCCTTCGGCGTTGTCCTGGCCCTCTTCCTGCAGTTGCTCTTCGCCGGTCAGCACTTCTTCTTCACTGGCGGCAGCGGCCTGTTCGGCGCGTGGTTGACGCTCTTCACGCGGGGCGCGTGGTTGACGTTCCTCACGTGGCGCGCGCTCTTCACGCGGCTGGCGAGCCGGGCGTTCTTCGGTGGCAGTGGCAGTAGCAGCGGCTGCGGCAGGAGTCGCATCCAGAGGCTCGCGCAGTTCACGTACACGCTCTTCACGCTCGCCACGCGGCTTGCGATCTTCACGCGGGGCACGTGGCGTACGCGCACGTTCTTCGCGTGGGGCGCGTTCTTCACGGGCTACGACCGGGGTTTCTTCGCGGGCTTCGCGAGGTGCACGCTCTTCACGTGGCGCGCGCTCTTCACGCGGGGCACGTTCTTCGCGCGGCTTGCGCTCTTCGTCACGACGACCGTTGCGGTTGCGGCTCTGCTGACGACCGTTGCGACGCTCTTCGTTACGTGCCGGGCGTTCGGTGGCGGTTTTTTCAACCACAACCGGGGCAGCCGGTTCTTCCTTGGTGGCGAACAGGCTGACCAGTGACTTCACCAGCCCTTTGAACAGGCTTGGCTCAGGCAGGGCAGCCGGCGCGGCCACCGGAGCAGCCGCTTCGGCCGGTACCGGTGCATTGGCGCGGGCCGGGGCGGTTTTCACGGCGGCTTCCTGGCGGACCAGGGTGCGGGTCGCAGCGGCCGGCTGGACTTCTTCCACTTCGGCGGCAGCGGCGGCGATTTCGTAGCTGGACTGGCCGCTGTGGGCTTCCGGGCTGTCATCGCGCAGGCGCTGGACTTCGAAGTGCGGCGTCTCGAGGTGATCGTTCGGCAGGATGACGATACGGGCACGGGTGCGCAGTTCGATCTTGGTGATCGAGTTGCGTTTTTCGTTGAGCAGGAACGCGGCGACCGGAATCGGCACTTGTGCGCGAACTTCGGCAGTGCGGTCTTTCAGGGCTTCTTCTTCGATCAGGCGCAGGATCGCCAGGGACAGCGATTCAACGTCACGGATGATGCCGGTGCCGTTGCAACGCGGGCAGACGATGCCGCTGCTCTCGCCCAGGGATGGACGCAGGCGCTGACGGGACATTTCCAACAGGCCGAAGCGTGAGATACGGCCCACTTGTACGCGGGCGCGGTCCGCTTCCAGGCATTCGCGGACTTTCTCTTCCACGGCGCGCTGGTTCTTGGCCGGGGTCATGTCGATGAAGTCGATCACGATCAGGCCGCCGATGTCACGCAGGCGCAGCTGGCGGGCGATTTCTTCAGCCGCTTCCAGGTTGGTCTGCAGGGCGGTTTCTTCGATGTCGCTACCCTTCGTGGCGCGCGCCGAGTTGATGTCGATGGACACCAGGGCTTCGGTCGGGTCGATCACGATGGAGCCGCCGGAAGGCAGTTCGACCACACGCTGGAAGGCGGTCTCGATCTGGCTTTCGATCTGGAAACGGTTGAACAGCGGCACGCTGTCTTCGTAGAGCTTGATCTTGCTGGCGTACTGCGGCATGACCTGGCGGATGAAGGTCAGGGCTTCGTCCTGGGCTTCAACGCTGTCGATCAGCACTTCGCCGATGTCCTGGCGCAGGTAATCGCGGATGGCGCGGATGATCACGTTGCTTTCCTGGTAGATCAGGAACGGCGCGGAACGATCCAGCGAAGCTTCTTTGATGGCGGTCCACAGTTGCAGCAGGTAGTCGAGGTCCCACTGCATTTCTTCGCTGCTGCGGCCCAGGCCTGCAGTGCGCACGATCAGGCCCATGTCGGCCGGTGCGATCAGGCCGTTCAGCGCTTCACGCAGTTCATTGCGCTCTTCGCCTTCGATGCGACGGGAGATGCCGCCGGCACGCGGGTTGTTCGGCATCAGCACCAGGTAACGGCCGGCCAGGCTGATGAAGGTGGTCAGGGCGGCGCCCTTGTTGCCACGTTCTTCTTTTTCGACCTGGACAATGACTTCCTGGCCTTCGCTCAGGACGTCCTTGATGTTCACGCGGCCTTCGGGGGCTTTCTTGAAGTATTCGCGGGAGATTTCCTTGAGGGGCAGGAAGCCGTGGCGCTCGGAGCCGAAATCGACAAAGGCAGCCTCAAGGCTTGGTTCGATGCGAGTAATACGGCCTTTATAGATGTTGGCCTTCTTTTGCTCGCGTGCACCGGACTCGATGTCCAGGTCGTAGAGGCGTTGGCCATCTACCAGTGCAACACGCAACTCTTCGGGTTGAGTTGCGTTAATCAGCATTCTTTTCATGTTGTACCGTCGGTTTCCGGGCTGCCGGAAACGGCGTTCGGCACACACGACTTCTCACGGTCGGTGTCAGGTGCGTCAAGAGTGGTTGGCCACTCCAGTGTCCAGCAAAACCTGCCAATTGGGCGGGTATCGCGACGGACGCGTCCTGCTTGTTAGCGGTGGTGACAAAGGCACCACTTCAACAAAAGCTAAGGTCAGGAGGAGGAATCAACCGGCGACTGTGGACGAGATGAAGCGTCTAAATATAAGCCTAGTGCTACACGGTCCGACGGTTGTGCATCTCCACCCTACACGTATCCCTGATAATTCGGGTGCTGCCGCGCGCAGAATCCGCAGCGGGTTGGCATTTACCGTGTTCTCCAAAGGGGAGTCCACGCTCATGGCTAAACAAGACTAGGTGTGGGCGATTGCGCTCTCACTCAGCTCTTAACAGGCGTTGTTTCCGAAGCATTCGCCATGGTCTGGCTCGGGACTGACTGCACTTTGTGAACTGGCCGTAAATATCGGCGCAGGACGCGAGTATTCACTCTGCGTACCGCACTCGCTTCAGGCCTCATGTCACCTGCGCTTGTTACAATCTCAAGCCTTCCAGGGTGGCGAACGCCCCGTAGGACGGCCTCGCGTCCTGATGAATTGCGATGGTCAGGGCCGGCAGTTTGCCGCAAGTCCTCTGTCCAGGCCGCTTTTGGCGGCGTTCGCGACTATAGCAGCAATGATTAAGTGCTTCAATTCCATAAAAAATTGTTATCATCGCCGGCATGACGACTACCGCCCCCCAGACCCCCAGCGTCCAGCTGCTCGAGGTCTCGCCGGAATATGCCGGCCAACGCATCGATAATTTTCTCCTGGCCAGGCTCAAAGGCGTGCCCAAGACCTTGATCTACCGCATCTTGCGTAAAGGCGAAGTGCGGGTGAACAAGGGTCGGATCAAGCCCGAGTACAAGCTGCAGGCGGGCGATATCGTCCGTGTGCCGCCGGTTCGCGTGCCTGAGCGCGACGAGCCCGTGCCACTGGCCCAGGGCCTGCTGCAGCGCCTCGAAGCGTCGATCGTGTTCGAAGATAACAAACTCATCGTGATCAACAAACCCTGCGGCATTGCCGTTCACGGCGGCAGCGGCCTGACGTTCGGCGTGATCGAGGCCTTTCGGCAGTTGCGCCCGGATGCCAAGGAGCTGGAGCTGGTCCATCGCCTGGACCGCGACACCTCCGGCCTGTTGATGATCGCCAAGAAACGCAGCATGTTGCGCCACCTGCACACCGCCCTGCGTGGCGACGGTGTGGACAAGCGTTACATGGCGCTGGTGCGCGGCAACTGGGCCAGCTCGATCAAGAGCGTGCGGGCGCCGTTGCAGAAGAGCAACCTGCGCTCCGGTGAGCGCATGGTGGAAGTGGACGAGGAGGGCAAAGAGGCCCTGACCCTGTTCAAGGTGCTGCGCCGCTTCGGCGACTTCGCCACCCTGGTCGAGGCCAAGCCGGTGACCGGGCGTACCCACCAGATTCGCGTGCACACCCTGCATGCCGGTCACTGCATCGCCGGTGATACCAAATACGGCGACGAGGATTTCTCCAGGGAGATCCGCGACCTGGGCGGCAAGCGCCTGTTCCTGCATGCCTACATGCTGACCGTGCCGCTGCCCGACGGTGGCGAGCTGAAGTTGCAGGCGCCGGTCGATGACATGTGGGCCAAGACCGTGGAGCGCCTGAGTGTCGCACCGTGATTACAAGCTGCTGATTTTCGACTGGGACGGCACCCTGGCCAATTCCATTGGCCGCATCGTCGAGTCGATGCACATGGCGTCGACCCGCTCGGGCTTTGAGTTGTGCAGCGACCTGGCAGTCAAGGGCATTATCGGCCTGGGCTTGCCTGAGGCGATTCGTACGCTGTATCCGCACATATCCGACGCTGAGCTGGTCGCTTTCCGCGGGCACTACGCCGATCACTACATTGCGCTGGAGGCTGAGCCTTCGCCGCTGTTTGAGGGTGTGGTGCAATCGCTGCAAGCGTTTCGTGCCGAGGGTTATCACCTGGCCGTCGCCACGGGCAAGGCGCGTCGCGGGCTGGATCGGGTGCTCAAGGCGCACGGCTGGGAAGACTATTTCGATATCACCCGTGCGGCGGATGAAACTGCCAGTAAACCTCACCCTCTGATGCTGGAGCAGATCATGGCGCATTGCCGTGTATCGCCGCGCGAGGCGTTGATGGTGGGGGATGCCTCCTTCGACCTGATGATGGCGCGCAATGCTGGCATGGACAGCGTGGCGGTCAGCTACGGCGCCCAGTCTGCGGATGCCCTGCAGTCATACGAGCCCAGGGTCACGATCGATCATTTTTCTCAATTGCAGGCCTGGCTCAGCCGGGCTCGATAAGTCTTTGCTGGGGTTGATGGCATGAGTGACGAGTGGAAAGCGCCGGAAAAAGCGCAAAACGCTGATGACAAAAGCTGGAAGCTGCTGGAGAAAACCCTCCTGGCCAGCGTCCAGGAGCAACGCCGCGCGCGCCGCTGGGGGATTTTCTTCAAGCTGCTGACCTTCACTTACCTGTTGCTCATACTGGCGCTGTTCAGTCCGTTGATGGACATGGAAAAGAGCGCCACCCGTGGCAGCCAGTACACCGCCTTGATCGAGGTGCGCGGGGTGATCGCCGACAAGGAGCCCGCCAGCGCCGACAATATTGTCAGCAGCCTGCGCGCGGCGTTCGAAGACCCCAAGGTCAAGGGCGTGATCCTGCGTATCAATAGCCCCGGCGGCAGTCCTGTGCAGTCGGGCTATGTGTATGACGAGATTCGTCGCCTGCGCGCGCTGCATCCGGACACCAAACTGTATGCGGTGATCTCCGACCTGGGGGCTTCGGGCGCTTATTACATCGCCAGTGCCGCCGACCAGATTTACGCTGACAAGGCCAGCCTGGTAGGTTCCATTGGGGTGACGGCAGCCGGTTACGGGTTTGTCGGCACCATGGAGAAGCTGGGCGTGGAGCGTCGCACCTACACCTCGGGCGAGCACAAGGCGTTCCTCGATCCGTTCCAGCCGCAGAAGGCGGATGAGACCCAGTTCTGGCAGGGCGTGCTCGACACTACCCATCGCCAGTTCATCGCAAGCGTCAAGCAAGGGCGTGGCGATCGGCTCAAGGACAAGGAGCATCCCGAGCTGTTCTCCGGGCTGGTGTGGTCGGGCGAGCAGGCGCTGCCGCTGGGCTTGATCGACGGCCTGGGCAGCGCCAGTTCGGTGGCGCGGGATGTGGTTGGCGAGAAGGAGTTGGTGGATTTCACGGTTGAGGAATCGCCGTTTGACCGCTTCTCCAAGAAGCTCGGTGCCAGCGTGGCCGAGAAGCTGGCCCTGTACATGGGCTTCCAGGGCCCGAGCTTGCGCTGATATCTCAAGCCAGTTGTAGATCAAAATGTGGGAGGGGGCTTGCCCCCGATGACGGTGTGTCAGCTATAGGTAACCTTGCTGATCCACCGCTATCGGGGGCAAGCCCCCTCCCACATTTGGTCGATGTGTAATTGAGGGATTTGTACGCCTTCGGTCAGCAGCGGTGGATTTCACGGTTGAGGAATCGCCGTTTGATCGTATCCAGGCTTCCAGGGGCCGAGCTTGCGCTGATATCTCAAGCCAGCTGCAGATCAAAATGTGGGAGGGGGCTTGCCCCCGATGACGGTGTATCAGCTATAGATAAACTGGCTGATCCACCGCGATCGGGGGGCAAGCCCCCTCCCACATTGGGTCGATGTGTATTTAAGGAATTTGTACGCCTTCGGCCAGCAGCATATCCACCAGTCGAATCAGTGGCAGGCCAACAAGGCTGGTGGCATCCGGGCCGTCAGTGCTCTGGAACAGGCTCACACCCAGCCCTTCGGCCTTGAAGCTGCCCGCACAGTCATACGGTTGCTCGATCCGCAAATAACGCTCGACGCGCTCCGCGTCCAGTTCACGCATCTGCACGGTAAACGGTACGCAGTCGACCTGGCAGTGCCCCGTCTCGCTGTTGAGCAGTGCCAGGCCTGTAAGAAAGCTCACACGCTTGCCGCTGGCCGCCAACAATTGCTCGCGGGCATTTTCAAAGGTGTGGGGCTTGCCGATGATCCGGCCTTCCAGTGCCGCTACCTGATCAGAGCCAATGATCAAATGCCCGGGATGGCTGGCGGCGAGGGCGCGCGCTTTCTGTTCGGCCAGGCGCTTGACCAGCTCAAGGGCTGACTCACCCGGGCGATGGCTTTCATCGATATCCGGCGAGCTGCAGGTGAACGGCAAGTGCAGGCGGCTCAGCAATTCCCGGCGATAAACCGAGCTGGACGCGAGTAATAAAGGCAGCATATACGTCTCCTCAAGACAGCCGCAGATTCTAGCGGCGTGACCGGCTGACGCACAGGGCTGAATTTCCTTTGACATGGCCGGGTGCATCCCTATAATGCTGCGCCTATGTTGAATGACCCGATTCCACCTCACGTTGACCCGCGCAAATTGGCTGATCGTGGCACTTCCCTTCAAGGTGAATTGCCGCTGGCCGATTTGGAGAGACTCTGCGACTCGCTTTCCGACACTGTCGGTGCGGTCCAGGCCAAATTCGTTTTTGAACGAGATGAACGTAAATCTGTGGTAATTCACAGCGTTATCGACACCGAAGTCAAAATGGTTTGCCAGCGTTGTCTTGAGCTGGTCACCCTGCCGATCCACAGCGAATGCAGTTATGCCGTGGTGAAGGAGGGTGCGAATACCCAGTCGTTGCCGAAAGGTTATGACGTGCTGGAACTGGGCGAAGATCCTTTGGATCTGCATGCACTGATCGAGGAGGAGCTTTTGCTCGCCTTGCCCATTGTGCCTGCTCATCATCCGGAAGAATGCCAGCAGCCGGCGGGCCTCGATGACGAGCCCGAACCGAGCGAGGACGAGGTAACGCGGTCCAACCCGTTCAGTGTATTGGCGCAGTTAAAGCGTGACCCAAACGTTTAGGAGTTAATCAATTATGGCTGTTCAGCAGAACAAAAAATCCCGCTCCGCCCGTGACATGCGCCGTTCGCACGACGCTCTCGAGGCTAGCACCCTGTCCGTGGAAAAGACCACCGGTGAAGTTCACCTGCGTCACCACGTATCGCCAGAAGGCGTATACCGTGGCCGTAAAGTGATCGACAAGGGCGCTGACGAGTAATCACTTGTCTGCTCAAGTCATCGCGATTGACGCAATGGGCGGGGACTTCGGTCCCCGCAGCATTGTTCAGGCCTGCATTGCCAGCCTGTCTGCTACGCCCTCGCTGCACCTGACCCTTGTCGGTCAACCTACCCTTATTGAAGAACTGATTGCCAGCCATCCGGCGGTGGATCGCGCGCGCCTGACGGTTACGCCGGCCAGCGAAACCATCACCATGGACGAAAAACCGGCAGCAGCCCTGCGCGGCAAGCCCGACTCGTCCATGCGCGTGGCCCTGGAGTTGCTGCGCGACGGCAAGGTGCACGCCTGTGTCAGCGCCGGCAATACCGGCGCGCTGATGGCCCTGTCGCGGCATGTGCTCAAGACCCTGCCGGGCATTGATCGGCCGGCGATGGTGGCGGCGATTCCGACGCAGAAAGGTTATTGCCAGTTGCTGGACCTGGGGGCGAATGTCGATTGCAGTGCCGAGCATCTGTTGCAGTTCGCCGTGATGGGTTCGGTGGCCGCCGAAGCGCTGGGCGTGGTCCGGCCAAGGGTGGCCCTGCTGAATATCGGCACCGAGGAGATCAAGGGCAACCAGCAGGTCAAGCTGGCCGCTACCTTGCTGCAGGGCGCGCGGGGTTTGAACTACGTAGGTTTTGTCGAAGGTGACGGCTTGTACCGTGGCGAAGCCGACGTGGTGGTGTGTGACGGCTTTGTCGGCAACATTCTGCTCAAGTCCAGTGAGGGCTTGGCAACCATGATTGCCACGCGTATCGAAGCCTTGTTCAAGCAGAACCTGGCAGCGCGCATGGTCGGCGCCCTGGCGCTGCCGTTGATGCGTCGTCTGCAGGCCGACCTGGCGCCGGCGCGGCATAATGGCGCGAGTTTCCTGGGGTTGCAGGGCGTTGTGGTGAAAAGCCATGGCTCGGCAGGTGTCGAGGGTTTTCAGAGCGCGATTGCCCGTGCCGTGATCGAGATTCAGGACAACCTGCCGCAACGCCTGCGCGGGCGGCTGGAGGGCTTGTTGCCTTAGGCGAATCGGCCCGGGAGTGCTTAAATGTGACCGGCCAGTTCAATTGACCATCCAATCTGTCAGTTTCGCGCGCTCCCACCGTCGGCGTGCGCATTTTTGACGACCAGATCATTAGGGGCTTGTTACATGTCTACATCCCTCGCATTCGTCTTTCCAGGGCAAGGTTCGCAGTCCCTCGGCATGTTGGCCGAGCTGGGCGCGCAATACCCGCTGGTCCTGGATACTTTCAAGGAAGCTTCCGACGCCCTGGGTTATGACCTGTGGGCGCTGACCCAGCAGGGGCCGGAAGAGCAACTCAATCAAACCGACAAGACCCAGCCGGCCATTCTGACCGCTTCGATCGCCCTGTGGCGCGTGTGGCTGGCCGAAGGCGGCGCACGCCCGGCATTCGTCGCCGGTCACAGCCTGGGCGAATACAGCGCCCTGGTCGCGGCGGGCAGCCTGACCCTCGGTGAAGCGGTCAAGCTGGTCGAGCGTCGTGGCCAGTTGATGCAGGAGGCCGTTCCGGCCGGGCAGGGCGGCATGGCCGCGATCCTGGGCCTGGACGATGCCGTGGTGATCGAAGCCTGCGCCGAGGCGGCGCAGGGTGAAGTGGTCAGCGCGGTGAATTTCAACTCCCCTGGCCAAGTGGTCATCGCGGGTGCCAAGGCAGCGGTCGAGCGCGCCATCGAAGGCTGCAAGGCCCGGGGTGCCAAGCGTGCGCTGCCGTTGCCGGTCAGCGTGCCGTCACACTGCGAGCTGATGCGCCCGGCGGCCGAGCGTTTTGCCGAGTCCATCGCCGCGATCAACTGGCAGGCGCCGCAAATCCCGCTGGTGCAGAACGTCAGCGCCGCGGTCGCCCCGGACCTGGAGACCCTCAAGCGCGACCTGCTGGAGCAACTCTACAAGCCGGTTCGCTGGGTTGAATCGGTGCAGACCCTGGCCGCCAAGGGCGCCACCGAACTGGTCGAGTGCGGCCCGGGCAAAGTCCTGGCCGGCCTGAACAAACGCTGCGCCGACGGCGTATCGACTGCCAATCTCAATACCCCGGATGCCTTCGCTGCCGCTCGTGCGGCGCTGGCCTGATCCCCGAACTTAGGAGAAGCCTGCATGAGTCTGCAAGGTAAAGTTGCACTGGTTACCGGCGCAAGCCGTGGCATCGGCCAGGCCATCGCCCTGGAACTGGGCCGTCAGGGCGCCGTCGTGATCGGCACCGCCACCTCCGCCTCGGGTGCCGAGCGTATCGCCGCGACCCTGAAGGAAAACGGCGTGCAGGGCACCGGCCTTGAGCTGAACGTGACCAGTGACGAGTCCGTGGCAGCCGTGCTGGCCGCGATCACTGCTCAGTTCGGTGCGCCGGCGATTCTGGTGAACAATGCCGGTATCACCCGCGATAACCTGATGATGCGCATGAAAGACGACGAATGGTACGACGTGGTCGATACCAACCTGAACAGTCTGTTCCGCCTGTCCAAGGGTGTTTTGCGCGGCATGACCAAGGCGCGCTGGGGCCGAATTATCAATATTGGCTCCGTAGTGGGTGCCATGGGCAACGCCGGCCAAGTAAACTACGCTGCGGCCAAGGCCGGTCTGGAAGGTTTCAGCCGTGCACTGGCGCGTGAAGTCGGCTCGCGGTCGATTACGGTAAACTCGGTGGCCCCAGGGTTCATCGATACCGATATGACCCGTGAACTGCCCGAAGCACAGCGTGAAGCCTTGCTGACGCAGATTCCGCTGGGCCGTCTGGGCCAGGCCCAAGAGATCGCGAATGTGGTCACTTTCCTGGCATCCGACGGTGCGGCATACGTGACCGGGGCTACAATTCCGGTGAACGGCGGGATGTACATGAGTTAAATTGTGACGGATCGCTTCAAAAATATGTCATACGAGCTGTCTAAAATCCGTTATAAAGCTGCAACTTAATTTATAGGCAGGTGGTCGAGCGGGTACAGGGTGAAGCTTTCGGTTGAAAAACCGAAATGGCTTTCTATACACTTACCCACTGGCCAGCTGCCTGAATTTGTCCATTAGGAGTTAAACAAGGTATGAGCACCATCGAAGAGCGCGTCAAGAAAATCGTCGCCGAGCAACTGGGCGTTAAGGAAGAAGAAGTGGTCAACACTGCTTCCTTCGTAGAAGACCTGGGTGCCGATTCCCTTGACACCGTTGAGCTGGTGATGGCTCTGGAAGAGGAATTCGAGACCGAAATCCCGGACGAAGAAGCTGAAAAAATCACTACTGTTCAAGCTGCCATCGACTACGTTACTAGCCACCAGGCGTAATAGTTTGTAGTCGTCGCCTGCTGTCAGGGAAAAACCGCACTGCTGTAACGGCGTGCGGTTTTTTCTTTCAGCGGTGACGAAAAGTACGCTGCGAAGCAAAGTGTCGTCATTAGAAAAAGGAGAGTGCTGTGTCGCGTAGACGCGTCGTAGTCACCGGTATGGGTATGTTGTCGCCACTGGGCACGGATGTGCCAAGCAGTTGGCAGGGCATTCTGGCTGGCCACAGTGGTATCGGTCTGATCGAACACACGGACCTTTCTGCCTATTCCACCCGTTTTGGCGGCTCGGTAAAGGGTTTCAATGTCGAGCAATACCTTTCGCTCAAGGAATCGCGCAAGCTCGACCTGTTCATTCAATACGGCCTGGCAGCCGGTTTTCAGGCAGTGCGTAACGCCGGCCTGGAAGTCACCGACGCCAACCGTGAGCGCATCGGCGTGGCCATGGGTTCGGGGATTGGGGGTCTGACCAATATCGAAGAAACCAGCCGCACGCTGCACGATTCCGGTCCTCGTCGAATTTCACCGTTCTTCGTGCCGGGCTCGATCATCAATATGATTTCCGGTTTCCTGTCCATCCATTTGGGGGCACAGGGGCCTAACTACGCCATCGCAACGGCGTGCACCACGGGCACTCACTGCATCGGCATGGCGGCGCGTAACATCGCTTACGATGAAGCTGACGTGATGATTGCCGGTGGCGCCGAGATGGCTGCCTGCGGCCTGGGCATGGGCGGCTTCGGCGCGTCCCGTGCGCTGTCGACCCGCAACGATGAGCCGACCCGTGCCAGCCGTCCGTGGGACAAGGGCCGTGACGGTTTCGTGCTGTCCGACGGTGCCGGTGCCCTGGTACTGGAAGAGCTGGAGCATGCCAAGGCGCGCGGTGCCACCATCTATGCCGAGCTGATCGGGTTTGGCATGAGCGGTGACGCCTACCACATGACCTCGCCACCGTCCGACGGTGCCGGTGCTGCGCGCTGCATCACCAATGCCCTGCGCGATGCGAAGGTCAATGCCGACCAGGTGCAGTACATCAATGCCCATGGCACGTCGACGCCGACCGGCGACCTGGCGGAAGCCGAAGCCATCAAGTCGGTGTTCGGCGAACACGCCTACAAGCTGGCGGTCAGCTCCACCAAGTCCATGACCGGCCACCTGTTGGGCGCGGCGGGTGCGGTCGAGGCGATCTTCAGTGTCATGGCCATCAAGGACCAGGTCGCTCCGCCGACCATCAACCTCGATGAGCCGGACGAAGGCTGCGACCTCAACTTCGTGCCTCACGAAGCGCAACCGATGCCGATCGACGTGGTGATCTCCAACTCGTTCGGGTTTGGTGGCACCAACGGCTCGCTGGTGTTCCGCCGGTTCGCCGAGTGATGCACAGCTGGGTCGACGGTCAGCCAGCGGACAGCGTGCCCCTGAAAGATCGCGGCCTGGCGTATGGCGATGGTGTGTTTGAAACCATCGCGGTCAAGGCCGGGCAGCCGGTGCTGCTCGACCGTCACCTGCAGCGCCTCGATGAGGGCTGCAGGCGCCTCGCGTTGGAGGTGGATCACGCCCTGGTCCGCAGCGAAGTGCTGGCCTATGCCGCAGCCCTGGGCAATGGCGTGCTCAAGTTGATCCTGACCCGCGGCGACAGCCAGCGCGGTTACGGCATCAATCCCGATGCCGCGGTACGCCGTATCTTGCAGGGCGGCCCGCCCGCCACCTATCCCGAAGCCCATGGCACCGACGGCATCCGTCTGTTTGCGTGCGCCACCCGCCTGGCCGAACACCCGCTGCTGGCCGGGCTCAAACACCTGAACCGCCTTGAGCAGGTCATCGCCCGCGCCGAATGGCGGGATGCCGAGCATGCCGAAGGCTTGATGCTGGATAGGTCCGGGCGGGTGATCGAAGGCGTGTTCAGCAACCTGTTTGTGGTGCGCAACGGCGTGTTACGTACCGCTGATCTGACGCGTTGCGGCGTTGCCGGGGTGATGCGCGCCGAGATCCTCGACCAGGCGCAAGCCCTGGGCGTCCCGGTGGCCGTGGCCGACATCAGCCTGGAGCAGTTGCGACAGGCCGACGAAGTCTTCGTGTGCAACAGCGTTTATGGCATCTGGCCGGTACGCGAGTGCGCTGGGATGAGCTGGTCGGTTGGGCCGCTCACCCGTAAACTGCAGGGCATTGTTCGCGCGCTATTGGATATTTGAGTGATACGAAAACTGGTTGTGCTGCTGCTGGTCGGTCTGTTCTCGGCGGCTTTGCTGTCGGGCTTCTGTGCCTGGAAATACAACGCTGCCTTGAAGCAGCCGTTGCACCTGACCCAGGAGCAGTTGCTTGATGTTCCGGCAGGGGCCACGCCCACCGGCACCTTCAATCGTCTGGAAGCCGATGGCGTGCTCGACGGTGCCTTCTGGCTGCGTCTTTACTGGCGCTTTAACCTTGAGAACCAGCCGCTGCACAGCGGCGAATACCGCATGACCCCGGGCCTCACCGCCGAAGGCCTGATCGGCCTTTGGCAGCGTGGGGAAGTGGTGCAATACAGCCTGACCCTGGTGGAGGGATGGAACTTCCGCCAGGTGCGCTCGGCCCTGGCCAAGCACGAAAAGATCGTGCAGACCCTCACCGGCCTCAGTGACAGCGAAGTGATGGACAAGCTCGGCCATCCCGGCGTATTCCCTGAAGGGCGGTTCTTTCCCGACACCTACCGTTTCGTGCGGGGCATGACGGACGTCGAATTCCTGAAGAAAGCCTACAACCGTCTGGACGATGTGCTCGCCCAGGAGTGGAGCAGGCGCGCCGCTGATGCGCCTTACACCGAGCCTTATCAAGCGCTGATCATGGCCTCGCTGGTGGAGAAGGAGACCGGTGTGCCCGAAGAGCGTGGGCAGATTGCCGGTGTGTTCGTGCGTCGCCTGAAGCTGGGCATGATGTTGCAGACCGACCCCACGGTGATCTATGGCCTGGGTGAGCGCTACAACGGCAAATTGACCCGCGCCCATCTCAAGGAGGCCAACCCTTACAACACCTACATGATCGCCGGCCTGCCGCCGACACCTATCGCCATGGTGGGCCGCGAGGCGATTCATGCCGCCCTGAACCCGGTGCCGGGCAGCAGCCTGTATTTCGTCGCCCGTGGCGATGGCAGCCATGTGTTCTCGGATGACCTGGATGCGCATAATGCCGCCGTACGCGAGTTTCAACTCAAGCGCCGCGCCGATTACCGGTCCAGCCCGGCACCGCAGGTCAAGCCGCTGGAAGACACGGTGCCACCGGTTGACGTACCGGTAGACCCCGCGCCGGACACCAGCGCCCCGCAAAGCCCGCAATGACTCTGACTAAGGACTGCCTGTGACTGGCTTGTTTATGACCCTCGAAGGCCCGGAAGGCGCCGGCAAAAGCACCAACCGCGATTACCTGGCCGAGCGCCTGCGCGCCGCGGGCGTCGAAGTGGTATTGACCCGTGAGCCTGGCGGTACGCCGCTGGCCGAGCGCATCCGTGAAGTCTTGCTGGCGCCGGGTGACGAGCCGATGAATGCGGACACCGAGCTGCTGCTGGTGTTCGCCGCCCGTGCCCAGCATCTGGCCGAGGTGATCCGGCCGGCCCTGGCCCGCGGCGCCGTGGTGATCTGCGACCGTTTTACCGACTCCACCTACGCCTATCAGGGCGGTGGTCGTGGCTTGTGCCTGGAGCGTATCGCTGCCCTGGAAACCTTCGTACAGGGAGACCTGCGCCCCGACCTGACCCTGTTGTTCGACCTGCCGGTGGAAGTGGGCATGGCCCGCGCCAGCGCGCGCGGTCGCCTGGATCGTTTCGAGCTGGAAGGCCAGGCATTTTTCGACGCCGTGCGCACCGCGTTCCTCGAGCGTGCCAGGGCGGAGCCTGCGCGTTACTACCTGCTTGACGCCGCCCAGCCGCTGGCTCAGGTGCAGCAAGCCCTTGATGCGCTGTTACCGACCCTGCTGGAGCGCGCTCGTGGCTGAAGCCTACCCGTGGCAGGACGGTCTCTGGCAGCAATTGGCGGGTCGTGCCCAACACGCCCACGCCTATTTGCTGCACGGCCCCACCGGTATCGGCAAGCGTGCCCTGGCCGAGCGCTTGATGGCGAGTCTGTTGTGCCAGCGTCCCGTTGACCTGCAAGCCTGCGGCGAATGCAAATCCTGCCTGCTGCTGAAGGCCGGCAGCCACCCCGATAACTATGTGCTGGAACCTGAGGAAGCGGACAAGGCGATCAAGGTCGACCAGGTGCGCGACCTCGTCAGCTTCGTGGTGCAAACCGCGCAGATGGGCGGGCGCAAGGTGGTGCTGATCGAGCCGGTAGAGGCGATGAACATCAACGCCGCCAACGCGTTGCTCAAGAGTCTGGAAGAACCGTCCGGCGACACCGTGCTGTTGCTGGTCAGCCATCAGTCCAGCCGCTTGCTGCCGACCATCCGCAGCCGTTGCGTGCAGCAGGCATGCCCTTTGCCGAGCGAGGCCATGAGCCTGCAATGGCTGGCGCAGGCGCTGCCCGATTGCGCCGAGCAGGAACGGATCGAATTGCTGACCCTGGCCGCGGGCTCCCCGCTTGCGGCGGTGAAGCTGCACGCCCAGGGCGTGCGCGAGCAACGGGCACTGGTCGTAGACGGTGTGAAGAAGCTGATCAAGCAGGAACTGTCCGCCTCGCAATTGGCCGAAAGCGCGTGGAAGGACATTCCCTTGCTGCTGCTGTTCGACTGGTTCTGCGATTGGTCCAGCCTGATCCTGCGCTACCAGTTGACCCAGGACGAAAACGGCCTGGGTTTGCCGGACATGCGCAAGGTGGTGCAATACCTTGCGCAGAAGAGTGCCCAGGACAAGGTGCTGAGCATTCAGGACTGGATTCTCGCCCAGCGTCAGAAAGTGCTCGGCAAGGCCAACCTCAACCGCGTGCTGTTGCTTGAAGCACTGCTGGTCCAATGGGTCGGCTTGCTCGGCCGACGTTAATTTCCTTGGCCGACGGGTGTATCGTCGGCCAGACACTACTCAAGTTGTAATTGCCCATGCTCGTAGACTCCCATTGCCATCTCGACCGCCTTGATCTCGCCCAGCACAACGGCTCCCTGGACGCCGCCCTCGACGCTGCGCGCCAGCGCGGGGTAGGGCACTTCCTGTGCATCGGCGTCAGTGCCGAAAATGCCGCCGACGTCAAAGCCCTGGCTGATCGCTACGCCGATGTGGATTGCTCGGTGGGTATCCACCCGCTGGACCTCAAGCCCGGCGAAGCACCGGCCCTGGATTGGCTGCTCGGCGAACTCGACCATCCGCGCGTCGTCGCCATTGGCGAGACCGGCCTGGATTACCACTACGAACCCGAAGCCGCCGACCTGCAGCAGGCCTCATTCCGCCTGCACCTGCAGGCGGCGCAACACACCGGCAAACCGGTGATCGTCCACACCCGTGGGGCTCGCGCCGATACCCTGACGCTCTTGCGCGAAGCCGCGCTGCCCCAGGCCGGTGTGCTGCATTGTTTTACCGAGGATTGGGAGATGGCCAAGGCCGCCCTGGACCTGGGGTTCTATATTTCCCTGTCGGGCATCGTTACCTTCCGCAATGCCGACGCGTTGCGTGATGTGGCGCGCCAAGTGCCTGCCGACCGGCTGCTGGTGGAGACCGATTCGCCGTACCTGGCGCCGATCCCCCATCGCGGCAAGCCGAACCTGCCGGAGTATGTGCGTGACGTGGCGGATTATCTGGCGATGCTGCGCGGTGAGTCCTACGAGCGCTTCGCCGAGCAGACGACCGAGAACTTCAAACGTCTGTTTCCATTGGCCCATGTGGCCGGCGCTGCTACTTCTGCGACGTAGCGCGCTTGCTCGCGAAAAACGTCAACGATAACGCGTGCATCCTGGATAAACGCGGTGTCTATGAGTTCATCGCGAGCAAGCTCGCTCCTGCAGGAGAAAATCGCAGGCAAAAAAAACCCGGGTTCTGGGGGGTGAATCCGGGTTAAGACCATTAGGAGTAAAACAAGGGTACGCAGTCCGTCGGTACCCAGGTCGACGCTTCACTTGGGGGAGATGTCGCGACGACACTTGAAGTATTGATCACTCTGGGATTCAGTCCAGTCTCGATGGGTCGATTTTTAAACGGATTTGGAATACGCGCGCTTCGCTTGAGTTCTCATCGAGTGGATGCGCAGGTGGGAATGGCGCGTCTTGTTTCTGACTGATATCGGGCAAATCGTTGGCGTACTGAAAGTAAAGTGCACAACGGGGTCACATAGGCGTTGCCCAACGACCGTTCAGTCGGGATAATCCCTCGCATCGGGTAAATCGTATCGCCACGTATCCGTGGCCTGCGCAACCCTTCCTATTTCCGACCTTTGCAGACCTTTTCCTCATGCATAAAGAACCCCGTAAGGTCCGTGAGTTTCGCCGCCGTGAGCAGGAAATTCTCGACACCGCACTCAAATTGTTCCTCGAACAAGGCGAAGACAGCGTCACCGTCGAGATGATCGCGGATGCCGTGGGTATCGGCAAAGGCACGATCTACAAGCACTTCAAGTCCAAGGCCGAGATTTACCTGCGCTTGATGCTCGACTACGAGCGTGATTTGAACGAGCTGCTGCATTCGGCCGATGTCGACAAGGACAAAGAGGCGCTGTCCCGCGCCTATTTCGAGTTCCGCATGCGCGATCCCCAGCGCTACCGCCTGTTTGACCGCCTGGAAGAAAAGGTCGTCAAGGGCCATCAAGTGCCGGAAATGGTCGAGGAACTGCACAAGATCCGCGCCTCCAACTTTGAACGCCTGACCTTGCTGATCAAGGGCCGTATCAGCGAAGGCAAGCTCGAAGACGTGCCTCCGTACTTCCACTACTGCGCCGCTTGGGCGCTGGTGCATGGCGCCGTGGCGCTGTACCACTCGCCGTTCTGGAGCAATGTGCTGGAAGACCAGGAAGGCTTCTTCCAGTTCCTGATGGATATTGGCGTGCGCATGGGCAACAAGCGCAAGCACAGTACCGAGCCGCCGGCGGTGGAGTCGCCCCCCACCTGATGATTTACTGCCACGCGCAGTACCCCGGGAATATACTCAGGCAAGGCCCCTTGCTAAAAGCTGATTTATCAGTCAGCTTTTAGCGCGCCCCGATTCATCCTCTGCCGGAGTGGTTCATGATCGTCGATCGTCAAGGCAGGCGATTTCGCAATTTGCGGATCAGCCTGACCTCAGCCTGCAATTATGCCTGTACCTATTGCGTGCCCAACGGCAAGCGGCTGGTGGCTGCCCAGGACGAACTCTCGGCCCAGGCCATGGCGCGGGGCGTGGCGTACCTGATCGAAGCGGCCGGCATCGATCGCCTGCGGATTACCGGGGGTGAGCCGCTGGTGAGTCCCAAGCTGGAAGCCTTCATGGGCGCCGTGGGGCAGATGGGGCTCAGCGATATCAGCCTGACCACCAACGGCCAGTTGCTGGCGCGCAAGCTGCCGCTGCTGGTGGACGCGGGTATCCGGCGCATCAACGTGTCCCTCGATACCCTGGATGCCGACGCCTTTCGCAGCATCGCTCGTGGTGGCGACCTGGCCACCGTGCTCGACGGCATGGACCAGGCCCGCGCGGCCGGGATCAAGATCAAGGTCAATATGGTGCCCTTGCGCGGCCAGAACCTGGACCAGGTGCTGCCGTTGCTCGATTACTGCCTGGAGCGGGGCTACGAGCTGCGCTTTATCGAATTGATGCGCATGGGCCACTTGGCCAAAGACTCCAACGCCTTCCTGCAGCAATTCGTCAGCCTGCAGCAATTGCTCAGCCTGATCGGCGAACAGCATGAATACCTGCAAGCCAATGCGCCCGTCGACGCCACGGCCGTGCGCTATGAAGTGCCGGGCAAGGGCTTCTTTGGCGTGATCGCCAATGAGAGCGTGCCGTTCTGCCGCACCTGTTCGCGGTTGCGGCTGTCGTCCACGGGGTGGTTGCATGGTTGCCTGTCTTCGAGCAATCGTCACTACGTCGGCGACCTGCTGGACAAGCCGCGCCACCAGGCACTGCCGGCGCTGCAAGGGCTGCTGATGAAGGCCCTGGGCGACAAGCAGGAAGTGGCCTTCTCGGGCGGCGCGACGGTGATGAAGATCATTGGCGGCTAACTTCCTCCAATGTGGATGCGGTCTGTAGGAGCGAGCTTGCTCGCGAAAAACGTCAACGATAACGCGTGCCTTCTGAATGAGCGCGGTGCCTGTGGGTTTTTCGCGAGCCAGCTCGCTCCTACAGGGCATCAGGGCTTGCCCCCTCGCACATTTAAATCAAGCTGGCGCAGATTCTGCATCTCACGCCCATTCGCCGGTTTTCCGTCACCGGCTTCTGGAGGATAGGATGCGTAGTCTGGTTTTGTTGCTGGCGTCGTTGGCACTCAGTGGTTGCATGACCGTCAGCGATATGGCCGAAGGCACCCGCTATCAGATGAGCGACGCCGGCTTGCTCGACCACAGTGATACGCGTCGCACCGCTTCAATTCGTGTGCAGCCGGACTCCTTCATCTTTATCGCCCAGGGCGCTTTCGTGCCGCCCGGCAGCGCGTATCCGCGCCCCAACGTGGTGGCCGAGGAAGCGTTCAACGGCTTCGTCGAATATTTCCCCATGGTGCGTCGCGCCCGTCAGCCCGAAGGCCTCGAACAGGCCATGGCCGAAGCACGCGCGGTGGGCGCTCATTACTTGCTCTATTGCCGTTTTGCGGCAGCCGACGACCGTATCGGCAACGCCGATGAGTGGACCGACCAGCAAGCCCTGGACCGCCTTGGCCTGGACAGCGGCGTGATCCAGATCATGTTGATCGAGACCAGCACCCAGTATTTGATTGATACTGCACGCATTCGCAGTCGTGGCGGTTTACTGACGTTCCACGACAACACGCCACAAGATCTGATTGCCCGGCCCCTGGCCCAGTACGCCCGAAGCTTGCTCGGCATGAGCAATCAGTAAGCCTGAGGAGACCCCCATGACCGATACCGCCAAGGCCAACGATCTGTTGGCGCAACTGCCCAAGGGTAAAGGGCCGGCGCCCGTGCATCTGTGGAACCCGGACTTCTGCGGCAATATCGACATGCGCATCGCCCGTGACGGCACCTGGTTCTATCAGGGCACGCCTATCGGGCGCAAACCCATGGTCAAGTTGTTCTCCAACATCATTCGCCGCGATGGCGATGATTATTTCCTGGTCACGCCGGTGGAAAAGGTCGGCATCACTGTCGATGACGCGCCGTTTGTCGCCGTCACGCTTGAGGTGCAAGGGCAGGGGGAAAGCCAGGTGCTGCGGTTTACCACCAACGTCGACGAACAGATCGAGGCCGGCCCCGAGCACCCGTTGCGGGTGGTGATCGATCCGCTTACCGAGGAACCGGCGCCTTATCTGCGGGTGCGCAGCAATCTTGAAGCCCTGGTGCACCGCAACGCGTTTTACCAATTGGTGGAGTTGGCCGTGAGCCGTCCGATCAACGGTCAGAACTGGCTTGGGGTATGGAGCAGCGGGGAGTTTTTCCCGATTGGCCTGGAGCCCTGACGTCGGTTTTTTCATTGCCCTGACATAATTCGCTTGCTGGAGACGGCGCCTTTCGGTTATCAATTTGTACATGATTAGACATGTTCGATTCGATAAGAAAAAACGCGTCGTCGACGAGCTCATCCGCCGTATCGAGGGTGGGGTGATGGCCGACGGTTTCCTGTTGCCGGGTGAACACCAATTGGCCGAGGAGTTTGCGGTCAGTCGTGGCACTCTGCGCGAGGCGCTGGCTGAGCTCAAGCGGCGCAATTACATCGCCACCCAAAGCGGTGTCGGCTCCATTGTCACCTTTGATGGTATGGGGCTCGACCAGCGCCACGGGTGGGCCCAGGCCCTGGCGGACACCGGCGCGCAGGTGAGCACCGAGGTGCTGCGCTTCGAAGCGGTGACACGCCCGGACTTGTCCAGCCGTTTGGGCAGCGAGCAGTTCATTGCCCTCGATCGCCTGCGCCGCACCGCCGACGGAACAGCGGTGTCGCTTGAACGCTCGCTGATGCCCGCCACCGGTGACCTGGAAAGCCTGCCCCGCATCGGCCTGATCGACCATTCCCTGACCATCACCCTGGCGGCCTACGGCTATGTGGGCGCCACGGGCGACCAATGGATCGGCGCCGAGGCCCTGGGCGATGAAGACGCTCAGTTACTCGGCCGTCCGGCCGGCACAGTATTTCTCAAGGCCTCGCGCACCACCTATGACCGTCGCGAGCGTTTCATGGAGCATGTCGAAAGCTTGCTCGACCCTGTGCATTTTCGTTTGCACCTGCAATTTGGGGCGTCCAAATGACTGCTGAAATCCGCGCGCTCGGCGCTTTTTATGGCCTGGCCCTGGGCGATGCGCTGGGCATGCCCACCCAATCCCTGAGTCGTGAGCAGGTCCGCCAGCGCTTCGGCGCCATCACCGCCCTGGAAGATGCTGGCCCCGATCAACCGATCGCGCCGAACATGCCCGCCGGTTCGATCACCGATGACACCGAACAGGCGATCCTGGTCGGTGAGTTGTTGGTCGAAGGCCGCGGTACGATCGAACCCGGCGTTCTCGCCCAACGCCTGATCGACTGGGAGGCGACCATGCGCGCCAAGGGTTCCCAGGACCTGCTCGGGCCGTCCACCAAGCGGGCGATCGACATGATCCTCGCCGGGCACACCCCCGAAGAATCCGGGCGCTACGGCACCACCAATGGCGCAGCCATGCGCATCACGCCAGTGGGCATCGCCGCCGATGTCAGCGACCCGGCGCGGTTTATCCAGGCGGTGATCCAGGCCTGCCAGGTCACCCATAACACCAGCCTGGGCATTGCCAGCGCGGCGGCGGTCGCGGCGGTGGTCTCGGCCGGTATCAATGGCGTCGATCTGGGCGAAGCGCTGAACATCGGCACCCAGGTGGCGCAACAGGCCGAACACCATGGCCACTGGGTTGCCGGCGGACGCATGTCGACCCGCATCAGTTGGGCACGCACCCTGAGCGTCGGCAGCGGAGACACTGCGCTGTTCACCGACTTGCTCTATGAATTGATTGGTACCTCCGTCGCCTCCCAGGAGTCGGTGGTGGTGTCGTTCGCCCTCGCGCAGCAAGTGGCGTCGGGCGACATGAACGCGTTCCAAGCGCTGTGCCTGGCCGCGAGCCTGGGCGGCGACACCGACACCATCGCCGCGATCCTCGGCGCCATGCTTGGCGCGTGTCTGGGGATGCAGTGCTGGCCCGGGCCGTTGATCGAGCAGGTCAAGCAGGTCAACGGCCTGGATGTGCAAGCGCTGGTTCAAGACCTGCTCGCCCTGCGCCAGGCATCACGTTGATCCGCCATTGAAGCGTTGCCACAACCATAACAATACAGGCATCAGGAGCCCCCACCCCATGAGCAGCACCTCTTCCGGCCAAAGCGCCGGGCAATTGGAAACGCGCGGCATCGAGCCGGTCCCGGAAGGCGAGTGCAACGGGCATCCGCTGCAACTGTTCTGGGTCTGGTTCGCGGCCAATATCAGCATCCTCGGCTTGCCGCTGGGTGCCACCCTGGTTGCGTTTCGCGGCCTGGCGATCTGGCAGGCGATCATCGTCGCAATCCTGGGCGCTGCCGGTTCCTTCGCGGTGGTGGGCATCATTTCCATCGCCGGTCGCCGTGGCCGCGCGCCCAGCCTGACCTTGTCCCGCGCCATCTTCGGCGTACGCGGCAATATCGGGCCGACCCTGGTGTCGCTGATGTCGCGCCTGGGCTGGGAAACGGTCAATACCACCACAGCCGCCTTTGTGTTGCTGTCGCTGTGCTCGATCCTGTTCGGTTCCCCGGTGGAAGCGAAAAGCGCGCCGTTGCTCACCCTGATCTTCATCGCCGTTTTCGTGCTGCTGACCCTGGCCGTTTCCGGCCTGGGCCATGCCACCTTGCTGGTGATCCAGAAATGGGCGACCTACGTGTTCGGCGCGCTGAATATTCTGGTGGGCGGCTTCCTCTGCGCCACCATCGACTGGAGCGCAGTCTTCAACGCCACGCCGGCGCCGCTGAGCGCCATGATCATCGGCGTCGGCACCATGGCGGCCGGTACCGGTATCGGCTGGGCCAACGCCGGTGCCGATATGTCGCGTTACCAGCACCGCAGCGTCAAGGCCGTGCGCCTGGTGGCCTCTGCCGCGTTCGGTGCGGGCATCCCGCTGGTGTTGCTGATCACCCTCGGTGGCCTGCTGTCGGTGGGTAACAACGACCTGGCCTCGGCCACGGACCCGATCATTGCGATCCGCGACATGCTGCCGACCTGGATGGCGGTGCCGTACCTGATCACCGCGTTCGGCGGGCTGCTGTTGTCGAACAACCTGTCGGTGTATTCAGCCGGCCTCACCACCCTGACCCTGGGCCTGAAGGTCAAGCGCGTGCACGCGGTGATCGTCGACATCGTGGCGATTTTTGCCGGCTCCATTTACTTCATGCTGATCGCCGACAGTTTCTACGGTCCGTTCATCACCTTCATCTCCTTGCTGGCGGTACCGATTACCGCCTGGGTGGGGATTTTCGTGGTCGACCTGATCCACCGTCACTACTACAGCCCCAAGGATTTGCTGGATGTCAGCCCGAGCAGCGCCTACTGGTATCGCGGCGGTGTGGAGTGGCGCGCATTTGGCGCCTGGGCGCTGGCCATCGTGCTGGGGTTCAGCTTCACCACCATCGGCACCACCGCCGACAACATCTGGTTTGCCGGGCCATTGTCCGATTCCTGGCTCGGCCATAACGGCCTCGGCTGGATCGTCACCTTCCTGGTGGCCGGCGGCGTCTATGCCGTACTCGGCGGCGCTGCCGATCGACGTCCCGCGTCAGTCGAGCGTCCCAATGTCTAGATTGCTGCACACCGGACAGGTCATCGTCGACCTGGTCATGGCCCTCGATACCTTGCCGCCGAGCGGAGGCGACGTGTTGGCCAGGTCCGCCAGTTTCGAAGCCGGCGGTGGCTTCAACGTCATGGCCGCCGCGCGGCGCAATGGTTTGCCGGTGGTTTACCTGGGACGTCACGGCAGCGGCCGCTTTGGTGACCTGGCCCGCGCTGCGATGCAGGCAGAAGGCATTGAAATGGCACTGCCGGCCAGCAGCGGCCAGGACACCGGCCTGTGCGTCTCCCTGACCGAAGCCACCACGGAGCGCACGTTCATTTCCCACCTCGGCGCCGAGGGGGAACTGAGTGCCGATGACCTGGCCCGGGTAGTGCCGCGCAGCGATGACTATGTGTATGTCAGCGGTTACAGCCTGCTGCTTGAGGGCAAGGCGCAGGCGCTGATCGACTGGTTGCTGGCGCTGCCGCGCGAGGTGCTGGTGATGTTCGATCCAGGCCCGCTGGTCAAGGCGCCGGACTCGGCCTTGATGCGAGCGCTGTTGCCGCGTATCGATATCTGGACCAGCAATGGGCCTGAAGCACTGGCGTTTACCGGTGCACCGGACATCGCCGCTGCGCTGCCCGCGTTGAGTCGGCACTTGCCCGCCAACGCGCTGTTGGTGGTGCGCGATGGGCCTGGTGGGTGCTGGGTAGGGCAGGCGGGCGACGTCAGGCATGCGCCGGGTTTCAAGGTGCAGGCGGTGGACAGCAATGGCGCGGGGGATGCGCATGCGGGGGTGTTTATCGCCGCACTGGCGAACGGCTTGAACGCCTTCGAGGCAGCGCGTCGAGCGAATGCAGCGGCGGCGTTGGCGGTGACACGCTGGGGGCCGGCTACCTCTCCCGGCACCTCTGAAGTTGACGCATTGCTAGCTGAATAAACACGGACAAAAATGTGGGAGGGGGCTTGCCCCCGATAGCGGTGGGTCAGCTATAGATGAGCTGACTGTTACACCACTATCGGGGGCAAGCCCCCTCCCACATTTGAAGCTATGTTCAACCGGCCTTGCGCAGCGCTTGGATCAGCTCATCCTTGCGCATGGTCGAACGCCCGGGAATATTCCTGGCCCGCGCTTCCTTCATCAGGCTTTCCTTGGTTTGTGTGCCAAGCGACGCACGACTGCTGCGAGGATGCCCCTCACGGCTGGCGGCCGCGCGCTTGGCTGAATCCTGCTGGTCCTGTTTCTTCTTGGCCGGCGCCTTGCGCTGACCGGACCCGCCGGTTTTTTCACCGCCGCCGGACTGCTTGTTGACGGTAGCCCAGGCACGGGCTTCGGCTTCCTCCTTGGACACGCCCTTATGCTCATAACTGTCTTCGATATGAGCGGCCTTGCGTTTCTGTTCGGTGGTGTATTTGGCTTTGCTTCCACGAGGCATCGCTAAAACTCCTTCTGGCCCCAGCGGCGGGGCCAGACCACAAATGAAATCACTGCAAGCCTTGACCCTCGAGCTTGCGCGCCTCATCCACGCCCGACGCGGTCAACTTGATCGGCAGGTTCAACGAATATTCGCCGGCGTCGTCGGTGGTCACATGTCCATCCTTGATCAGCCCGCGGTCCTGCAGGAAGGCCAAGACACTGGCGACTTCTTTTCCGCCGCGGTAGTTATCCAGCACCTCCTTGCCCAAACCTTGCGGATGAGCGTGCAGCAGGCGGGTGAGGACTTCTCGTTCAAGGTTTCTATCAACGTTCATGTGTACCTCTTCACTGGGAAATGATCGGGTGTCGAGCGTGTCAGGCAGGGATCAAGGTGCAGGCTGTTTTGGTGCGCCTGGCAGGTTCGAATCGTCGCCTTTATTGATCTTCGGTTCGTTCACCGATGGGCCCATTTTGCCGTTGCCGACGGCAGCAGGTGCCTGGCGCTGGGTGTCGTGACCCTGGGTGTGCGGGTCGGCGGCGTTGGTGTTGTCGATGATCGCGCCGCCATTGGTGTCGAGGCCGGTGCCCATGGATTTTTGCGATTCGGTGGTGGCGTCAGGCGTTGGATCGGTCGGGCCGGTCGCCGAGGTGGCGGCAAACGCGCTCAACGACGCAGCAGACAGCAGGCCGGTGAGGGCCAGGGCAGCAAATTTGGAATTTTTCATGAGGGTGTCTCCATATGATTAATGTCCTTACCCTTGATTGGTCAGCCGCACTTTGCTGTTTGTGCCTTGATGGCGACGAACGGTCTTACGCGGCCTGTAAGAATTTGTGTACCCGTCGTAGGGAAATTGCGCTGCAATCAGTCATCAAAGCGTCTTAGTATGTGGGCTTTGAACTTGCCCAAGGCGCGCCCATGACCATCGAGATTCGCCCCGCCGTACCCAGCGATGCTGCGCAGATCCTGACTTTCATTACTGAACTGGCCGAGTATGAGAAAGCCCGGCACGAAGTGGTCGCCAGCGTGGTGGATATCGAACGCAGTTTGTTCAGCGAGGGCTCTACCGCCCACGGCCTGATCTGTTCGCGCGACGGCCTGCCGATTGGCTTTGCGGTGTTCTTTTTCAGCTACTCCACCTGGCTTGGCAGTAACTGCCTGTATCTGGAAGACCTTTATATCAACCCGGAACAGCGCGGCGGCGGGGCGGGCAAGAAGTTGCTGCGCCACCTGGCCAGGATCGCCTGCGACAACGGTTGCGGGCGCTTCGAGTGGAGCGTGCTGGACTGGAACGAGCCGGCGATTGCGTTCTACAAGTCCATCGGCGCGCAGCCCCAGGAAGAGTGGGTGCGCTACCGCATGGAAGGCAATGCGCTGAGGGATTTCGCCCAGGGCTGACAGGCGCGCGGAACCGGCCCTATACGGCCGGTTTTTTTATAGGTTTGTTCACATTGTGGGATGTAAATTTATATATTGAGATGTTTCAAGCTGTGGGTTTATAGTCGCCTGCATCAGCACTCACTGCCAAAAATAAAACAGGTGAAGCGATGCAGGCACAACCGTTGTCCCTACCCGCCGTGCCCGAGCCTACTTACGGCGAGCGACTCAAGCACAAGGTGGTGATCATCACCGGCGCTGCGCAAGGCATTGGCGAGGCCATCGTGGCGTGCTTCCAGGCACAGCAGGCGCGGTTGGTGATCGCGGATATCCAGGCCGACAAGGTCGAGAAAGTCGCGGCCCATTGGCGCGAACGCGGCGCCGAGATTGTCGCGCAGGCTGTGGATATCACTTGCACAGAGCAATGGCAGGCACTGGTCAATGTGGCCATCGAGCGCTTCGGCCGCGTGGACGTGCTGGTCAACTGCGCCGGGGTCAATGTGTTTCGCGACCCGCTGCAAATGACCGACGAGGACTGGCGCCGCTGCTTCGCCATTGACCTTGACGGCGCCTGGTACGGTTGCCGCGCGGTGCTGCCGCACATGATCGAGCAGGGCATCGGCAACATCATCAACATCGCGTCCACCCATTCCAGCCACATCATTCCCGGCTGTTTTCCCTACCCTGTGGCCAAGCACGGCCTGCTCGGCCTCACCCGCGCCCTTGGCATCGAATACGCGCCCAAGGGCATCCGCGTGAATGCCATCGCCCCGGGCTATATCGAAACCCAGCTCAACGTCGACTACTGGAACGCGTTCCCCGACCCCCACGCGGAGCGCCAGCGCGCGTTCGACCTGCACCCGCCCAAGCGCATCGGCCAGCCCATCGAGGTGGCGATGAGCGCGCTGTTTCTGGCGACCGACGAGGCGCCCTTTATCAATGCCACCTGCCTGATGATCGATGGCGGGCGGTCTGTGATGTACCACGACTAAACCGTTTTCCAATAACAACAATGAGGTGGTCCATGTTCAAGAAGACACTCGGCGCTGTGGCGCTTGCGTTGGCGTTCAGTGGGTTCGCATCCGCTGAAGAAGTGAAGATCGGCTTCCTGGTCAAACAGGCCGAAGAACCCTGGTTCCAGACCGAATGGGCCTTCGCCGAGAAAGCCGGCAAGGAGCACGGTTTCACCGTGATCAAGATCGCCGTGCCGGATGGCGAGAAAACCCTGTCGGCCATCGACAGCCTGGCCGCCAACGGCGCCAAGGGCTTTGTGATCTGCCCGCCGGATGTGTCCCTCGGCCCGGCGATTGTCGCCAAGGCCAAGGTCAACGGCCTCAAAGTGATGGCCGTGGATGACCGCTTTGTCGATGCCAAGGGCAACTTCATGGAGGACGTGCCGTACCTGGGCATGGCCGCGTTTGAAGTGGGCCAGAAGCAGGGCGCCGCCATGGCCGCCGAAGCGAAAAAACGCGGCTGGGACTGGAAGGACACCTACGCGGTGATCAACACCTTCAACGAACTCGACACCGGCAAGAAACGCACCGACGGTTCGATCAAATCCCTGGAAGAAGCCGGCATTCCCAAGGACCACATCCTCACCGCCGCGCTTAAAACCCTCGACGTGCCCGGCAGCATGGACGCCACCAACTCGGCCCTGGTCAAGCTGCCCAGCGGCGCGAAAAACCTGATCATCGGCGGCATGAACGACAACACCGTGCTCGGTGGCGTACGTGCCACTGAAAGCGCCGGCTTCAAGGCCGCCAACGTGATCGGCATCGGCATCAATGGCACCGACGCCATCGGCGAATTGAAGAAAGCCGACAGCGGCTTCTTCGGCTCGATGCTGCCAAGCCCGCATATCGAGGGCTACAACACCGCGCTGGCGATGTACGAGTGGGTCACCACCGGTAAAGAGCCCGCCAAATACACCGCCATGGACGAAGTGACCCTGATCACCCGCGCCAACTTCCAGGAAGAACTGACCAAGATCGGGCTGTGGAAATGACCGCTGCGGCCCTGCGTTTTGACGGTATCGGCAAAACCTTCCCTGGGGTCAAGGCGCTCGATGGCATCAGCTTCACCGCGCACCCGGGGCAAGTGCACGCCCTGATGGGCGAGAACGGTGCGGGTAAATCGACGCTGCTGAAGATCCTCGGCGGCGCCTATATTCCCAGCAGCGGCACGGTGCAGATCGGCGAGCAGGTCATGGCCTTCAAGAACGCCGCCGACAGCATTGCCAGCGGCGTGGCGGTGATCCACCAGGAGCTGCACCTGGTGCCGGAAATGACCGTGGCCGAGAACCTGTTCCTCGGGCATCTGCCGTCGCGTTTTGGCGTGGTCAACCGCAGCGTGCTGCGCCAGCAGGCGCTGGCGTGCCTCAAGGGCCTGGCCGATGAAATCGATCCCCAGGAAAAGCTCGGCCGCCTGTCCCTGGGCCAGCGCCAATTGGTGGAAATCGCCAAGGCGCTGTCCCGTGGCGCCCACGTGATTGCCTTCGATGAGCCGACCAGCAGCCTCTCTGCGCGTGAGATTGATCGCTTGATGGCGATCATTGCGCGCCTGCGCGATGAGGGCAAAGTGGTGCTCTATGTCTCGCACCGCATGGAAGAAGTGTTCCGTATCTGCACTGCGGTGACGGTGTTCAAGGACGGGCGCTTCGTGCGCACCTTCGAGGACATGAGCGCACTGAGCCACGACCAACTGGTGACCTGCATGGTCGGCCGCGATATCCAGGACATTTACGACTATCGCCCGCGCGAGCACGGCGAAGTGGCCCTCAAGGTCGACGGTCTGCTCGGTCCCGGCCTGCGCGAACCGATCAGTTTCAACGTGCGCAAAGGCGAAATCCTCGGCCTGTTCGGCTTGGTGGGGGCAGGGCGCACGGAACTGTTCCGCCTGCTCAGCGGCCTGGAGCGTGCCAGTGCCGGCAGCCTGGAGTTGTGCGGTGAGCCGCTGCAGTTGCGCTCACCGCGCGATGCCATCGCAGCCGGCGTGCTGCTGTGCCCGGAAGACCGCAAGAAGGAGGGCATCATTCCGCTGTCCAGCGTTGCTGAAAACATCAACATCAGTGCCCGGGGCGCGCATTCGGCGTTCGGCTGGCTGCTGCGTGATGGCTGGGAGAAGGGCAACGCCGACGGGCAAATCAAGGCCATGAAGGTCAAGACGCCGAGCGCCGAGCAGAAAATCATGTACCTGTCCGGCGGCAACCAGCAGAAGGCCATTCTCGGCCGCTGGCTGTCGATGCCGATGAAAGTGCTGCTGCTGGATGAACCCACACGCGGTATCGATATCGGCGCCAAATCGGAGATCTATCAGATCATCCACAACCTCGCGGCCCAGGGTATTGCGGTGATCGTGGTGTCCAGCGACCTGATGGA